>NZ_JBLIYX010000075.1:0-202 GCF_057480955.1 Pseudomonas sp. P65(2024) | reverse complement strand
GCGCTGGGGCCCAGGATGGGCCCTGCAGCGCGGTCCTCCCGGGAGCAAGGCCGGAGTGAGGGGACCCGGAGCGAAGCGCAGGGCCGGATGAATGGAGCGCAGTGTTTTTTGGTTACTTTTGTCCGGCCGGCGCTCCGGGCGTTTGACAAAAAGTGACCCGCCGTAAGGGCGGAAAGGTGAATAAGCGTCGACATCGCAAATG
>NZ_JBLIYX010000074.1:0-213 GCF_057480955.1 Pseudomonas sp. P65(2024) | reverse complement strand
GGTTACTTTTGTCCGGCCGGCGCTCCGGGCGTTTGACAAAAAGTGACCCGCCGTAAGGGCGGAAAGGTGAATAAGCGTCGACATCGCAAATGAATGCGCATAAAACTTCAAAAAGGAAGTGTCAGATTTTTTGTGTGCGGGCCGGTAACGGCCTGCCGTCAGGCAGGCCCTGACTTTCACCAGGTCGGCCTGATGAACCGATCTCCGTACAAA
>NZ_JBLIYX010000073.1:0-215 GCF_057480955.1 Pseudomonas sp. P65(2024) | reverse complement strand
GCTGCTGGAGCAGTTCGGTGAGGGCCTGATGACCGCAGAGGCTATCGAGGATGCCTCTGCGGCGTTCAAGAAGGCCTTGATCGAACGCGCTCTGCACGCTGAACTTGGCCACCACCTGAGGGTGTCAGAAATTTTGTGTTCGGGCATAACATGAGTAAGAGGTGCATGTATGCCAACCAAAAAGAAACCCTTGCGTGACCTGCCCAAAATCCCCA
>NZ_JBLIYX010000072.1:0-221 GCF_057480955.1 Pseudomonas sp. P65(2024) | reverse complement strand
ATGCCCGTCAAGCGCTGGGGCCCAGGATGGGCCCTGCAGCGCGGTCCTCCCGGGAGCAAGGCCGGAGTGAGGGAACCCCGGAGCGAAGCGCAGGGGCCGTATGAATGGAGCGCAGCGGCTTTGGTTACTTAATGAGATGGTCACCCCGGCACCCTGCGAGGCGTACGCTTTCGCAGGGTGCTTTTACTTCGGAGACCGTCATCATGAGCAGCGTGACCCTG
>NZ_JBLIYX010000071.1:0-224 GCF_057480955.1 Pseudomonas sp. P65(2024) | reverse complement strand
CACGTCGGGGCGTTCCAGGCTGTGGGCGAAGGTCACGCTGGCGGCCATGTGCTGGCCGCGGGCGAACAGCTCCAGCGAATGGCTGCTGGCACGGCCGTGGTACTCGCCGTTGTAGCGATCGTTGTGGATTACCCCGAGGTCGTAGCCCAGGCCCAGGCCGTACTCGGCCACCAGCGGTTGCAGCAGCGGCCAGTTCACCGGGCGGGTCCAGCGCAGGTCGTTGC
>NZ_JBLIYX010000070.1:0-228 GCF_057480955.1 Pseudomonas sp. P65(2024) | reverse complement strand
CCTCCCTCCGCAAGTCCTGCGTTCGGCCTCCTGAAGTCGCGCAAGTTACGGGCGGCGCCTGAACTGGCGCAGCTGTCGCTAGTTTGAACTTAATTAATCCCTAGATCGCATCGCGGGGCAAGCCCGCTTCCACGCGATAGTCGTCGTTATATAGATCTCTGTATGAGCGGGCTTGCCCCGCGAAAGGGCCGGAACAGCCAATATATAACTAATTATCAAAAACTAACT
>NZ_JBLIYX010000069.1:0-229 GCF_057480955.1 Pseudomonas sp. P65(2024) | reverse complement strand
TCTACCTAACCACCTGTGTCGGTTTGGGGTACGGTTCCCAGTTATCTGAAGCTTAGGAGCTTTTCTTGGAAGCATGGCATCAACCACTTCGCGCTCTAATGAGCACTCGTCATCAGCTCTCGGCCTTGAGATCCCGGATTTGCCTAAGATCTCAGCCTACCACCTTAAACTTGGACAACCAACGCCAAGCTGGCCTAGCCTTCTCCGTCCCTCCATCGCAATAACTGGA
>NZ_JBLIYX010000068.1:0-229 GCF_057480955.1 Pseudomonas sp. P65(2024) | reverse complement strand
TCCAGTTATTGCGATGGAGGGACGGAGAAGGCTAGGCCAGCTTGGCGTTGGTTGTCCAAGTTTAAGGTGGTAGGCTGAGATCTTAGGCAAATCCGGGATTTCAAGGCCGAGAGCTGATGACGAGTGCTCTTTAGAGCGCGAAGTGGTTGATGCCATGCTTCCAAGAAAAGCTCCTAAGCTTCAGATAACTGGGAACCGTACCCCAAACCGACACAGGTGGTTAGGTAGA
>NZ_JBLIYX010000067.1:0-233 GCF_057480955.1 Pseudomonas sp. P65(2024) | reverse complement strand
CGTTATATAGATCTCTGTATGAGCGGGCTTGCCCCGCGAAAGGGCCGGAACAGCCAATATATAACTAATTATCAAAAACTAACTTCGCATCTCCTGCTCCTGCTCTTGGTTCTAAGCGCGCGATAGTTCAGGCACCGCCAATTGCGACTTCAGGAGGCCGAGCGGAGTTCTTGCGGAGGGAGGTGACGGCCATGGATGGCCGTCAAGCGCTGCGCCCCAGGATGGGGCGTTCA
>NZ_JBLIYX010000066.1:0-236 GCF_057480955.1 Pseudomonas sp. P65(2024) | reverse complement strand
CGTTGCCGTTGCCGTTGCCGTTGCCGTTGCCGTTGCCGATCAAGAGTCTAGCGCCATAGCCCGCTAGCGACAGCTGCGTCAGCCCAGGCGCCGCCCGTAACTTCGCGACTTCAGGAGGCCGAACGCAGGCCTTGCGAAGGGAGGTGACGGGCATGGATGCCCGTCAAGCGCTGGGGCCCAGGATGGGCCCTGCAGCGCGGTCCTCCCGGGAGCAAGGCCGGAGTGAGGGGACCCGG
>NZ_JBLIYX010000065.1:0-268 GCF_057480955.1 Pseudomonas sp. P65(2024) | reverse complement strand
ACCAACCTGCTCGACCTTGAGCACTTCGGCCCAGATCGCGGCCAGCGCGGTTTCGATCTCACCTTGCGGCGCCTCGAAGGCACGGCTGACCAGCGCCTCGCTGCCCGGCTGCGGCAAGGCGCGGCGGTCAAGCTTGCCGTTGGCGGTCAGCGGCAGCGCATCCAGCTGTACATAGGCCGACGGCAACATGTAGTCCGGCAGTTGGCCTTGCAGTTGCTGGTGCAGTTCGGCAATTGCCTGATGGCCAGTGAAATAGGCCACCAGGCGC
>NZ_JBLIYX010000064.1:0-280 GCF_057480955.1 Pseudomonas sp. P65(2024) | reverse complement strand
CACCGGTGCTGCCCAGATGGACGGCGCGATCCTGGTTTGCTCGGCCGCCGATGGTCCGATGCCACAAACCCGTGAGCACATCCTGCTGTCCCGTCAGGTAGGCGTTCCGTACATCGTGGTCTTCCTGAACAAGGCTGACCTGGTAGACGACGCTGAGCTGCTGGAACTGGTCGAGATGGAAGTTCGCGACCTGCTGTCCACCTACGACTTCCCAGGCGACGACACCCCGATCATCATCGGTTCGGCTCGTATGGCGCTGGAAGGCAAAGACGACAACGAA
>NZ_JBLIYX010000063.1:0-281 GCF_057480955.1 Pseudomonas sp. P65(2024) | reverse complement strand
GCGCCAGTTCAGGCGCCGCCCGTAACTTGCGCGACTTCAGGAGGCCGAACGCAGGACTTGCGGAGGGAGGTGACGGGCATGGATGCCCGTCAAGCGCTGCGCCCCAGGATGGGGCGTTCAGCGCGGTCCTCCCGGGAGCAAGGCCGGAGTGAGGGAACCCCGGAGCGAAGCGCAGGGGCCGTATGAATGGAGCGCAGCGGCTTTGGTTACTTTGGCCAAGACCAATCTATGGTCACCCCATTTTTTGCAATACTGTTCATCAGATGGAATGGATGGCTTGC
>NZ_JBLIYX010000062.1:0-283 GCF_057480955.1 Pseudomonas sp. P65(2024) | reverse complement strand
TGTACGGAGATCGGTTCATCAGGCCGACCTGGTGAAAGTCAGGGCCTGCCTGACGGCAGGCCGTTACCGGCCCGCACACAAAAAATCTGACACTTCCCGCATTCGTAGAAGATAACGACATTTAGTCACCTTTCCGCCCTTACGGCGGCCTACTTTTCTCGTGGGAAAAGTAGGCAAAACCGTCCCGCTCCGTTCATCCGGCCCCTGCGCTTCGCTCCGGGGTTCCCTCGCTCCGTTCTTGCTCCCGGGAGGACCGCGCTGAACGCCCCATCCTGGGGCGCAG
>NZ_JBLIYX010000061.1:0-283 GCF_057480955.1 Pseudomonas sp. P65(2024) | reverse complement strand
CTACATCCGCACCTATGAAGGGTGGCTGTACCTGGCGGTAGTGTTGGATCTGTTCTCTCGCCAAGTCATTGGTTGGTCAATGAAGCCCAGGATGAGCAGCGACCTGGCCATCGACGCCATGCTGATGGCCGTGTGGCGACGCAAGCCACAGCAGCAAGTGATGATTCACTCAGACCAAGGCAGTCAGTTCAGTAGCTCAGATTGGCAAAGCTTCCTGAAGGCCAACAATGTGATCAGCAGCATGAGCCGACGGGGAAACTGCCACGACAATGCCGTAGCCGAG
>NZ_JBLIYX010000060.1:0-292 GCF_057480955.1 Pseudomonas sp. P65(2024) | reverse complement strand
TCGGGGCGCATCATCGTCGGCAGGCTCCAGAAAGAAATCGGGAGCACAGCATCGGGGATCAGGTAAGCGCTTTGAATGTGGGGTTCATGGAGCGCTTACACTGAACTGACTGCCTTGGTCTGAGTGAATCATCACTTGCTGCTGTGGCTTGCGTCGCCACACGGCCATCAGCATGGCGTCGATGGCCAGGTCACTGCTCATCCTGGGCTTCATTGACCAACCAATGACTTGGCGAGAGAACAGATCCAACACTACCGCCAGGTACAGCCACCCTTCATAGGTGCGGATGTAG
>NZ_JBLIYX010000059.1:0-295 GCF_057480955.1 Pseudomonas sp. P65(2024) | reverse complement strand
ATGGAGCGAGGATTTTTTGGTTCCTTTTTGATCCTTCAAAAAGGAACTCGCCGTAAGGGCGAAAAGGTGACTATGCGTCGACATCGCAAATGAATGCACTTACAACTATTAAAACCGACTCCGACCGCATTTGACTTTGACTTTGAGAGAGTGTGTTTTGAAAGTTATATGCGCATTCATTTGCGATGGTGACGCAAAGTCACCTTTCCGCCCTTACGGCGGGTAACTTTTTGAAGGATCAAAAAGTCACCAAAAAATCCTCGCTCCATTCATCCGGCCCCTACGCTTCGCTCCG
>NZ_JBLIYX010000058.1:0-306 GCF_057480955.1 Pseudomonas sp. P65(2024) | reverse complement strand
GCAAACGACTGCCTAGATCATCGTCAGCCAGTTGGCTCTCCAGCTCTTTGTCCAACACCTTGATCTGCTCGCTCAAGTAGACGAAATGATCATGCAGGCGCTGCAGTAATGCGACGAGCCGTATTGGCAGGTCGTGCTCTTCAAGCACCGAAGCAAGGCGTTTGACCACTGCCAATCCGGTCGGCAGGCTGACACCGAATTCGAGCAGGAACCCATGCATCTGGTTCACCGTCTTGGTTCGGTCGCGGATCAATGATTCACGCATCCGATGAGAAACAGAGAGCGTTTGCTGCTCAGGCGATTTTG
>NZ_JBLIYX010000057.1:0-309 GCF_057480955.1 Pseudomonas sp. P65(2024) | reverse complement strand
CTGCGCCCCAGGATGGGGCGTTCAGCGCGGTCCTCCCGGGAGCAAGAACGGAGCGAGGGGACCCCGGAGCGAAGCGCAGGGGCCGGATGAACGGAGCGGAACGGTTTTGCCTACTTTTCCCAAGAGAAAAGTAGGCCGCCGTAAGGGCGGAAAGGTGACTAAATGTCGCTATCTTCTACGAATGCGCATAAAAATATCAAAACAATCATCCCAGAACCAGAACCAGAACCAGAACCAGAACCAGAACCAGAACCAGAACCAGAACCAGAACCAGAACCAGAACCAGAACCAGAACCAGAACCAGAACCA
>NZ_JBLIYX010000056.1:0-311 GCF_057480955.1 Pseudomonas sp. P65(2024) | reverse complement strand
TGCCAGCAGCCATTCGCTGGAGCTGTTCGCCCGCGGCCAGCACATGGCCGCCAGCGTGACCTTCGCCCACAGCCTGGAACGCCCCGACGTGCTGACCGAGAAGGAACGCCCGGTGTATTTCCGCCTGGACCTCTTCATTTGACCGCCTGATTCACGAGACCTGACATGGACGTTCGCCTGTTTGCCTTCCTGGCCCGCCAACGCTCGGCCGCAATTCAGCCCCGTGAGCATTTCTGCGGGTTGCCCAAGCGTGGCCTGGCCTTCCTGCTGGCCAACGCCATGTTCTGGCAGCCGCTGTGGGCGCAAGCCGC
>NZ_JBLIYX010000055.1:0-346 GCF_057480955.1 Pseudomonas sp. P65(2024) | reverse complement strand
TCCTGGGGCGCAGCGCTTGACGGCCATCCATGGCCGTCACCTCCCTCCGCAAGAACTCCGCTCGGCCTCCTGAAGTCGCAATTGGTGTTGCCTGAACTACCGCGCGCTTAGAAGCAAGAGCAAGAGCAAGAAATTCGAAGTTAGCTGTTTGACAGTTAGTTATATATTGGCTGCCCCGCGATACGATCGAGAGATCAACTAAACTTTCAACTAGCGACAGCTGTGTCAGTTCAGGCGCCGCCCGTAACTTCGCGACTTCAGGAGGCCGAACGCAGGCCTTGCGGAGGGAGGTGACGGGCATGGATGCCCGTCAAGCGCTGGGGCCCAGGATGGGCCCTGCAGCGCG
>NZ_JBLIYX010000054.1:0-355 GCF_057480955.1 Pseudomonas sp. P65(2024) | reverse complement strand
TCCCACACGAATTGCTTGATTCATGCTGTAAAGACGATCAAGACCCTATATAGGTCTGTAGCTCAGTTGGTTAGAGCGCACCCCTGATAAGGGTGAGGTCGGCAGTTCAAATCTGCCCAGACCTACCAATATGCGGGGCCATAGCTCAGCTGGGAGAGCGCCTGCCTTGCACGCAGGAGGTCAGCGGTTCGATCCCGCTTGGCTCCACCACTTCGCTGTACTTGCTTGATCAAACTCAGAAATGAGCATTCGGATCGAATGTTGATTTCTGACTTTTGTCAGATCGTTCTTTAAAAATTCGGATATGTGATAGATAGACTGAATGCCAGTTTCACTGCTGGTTATTCAGGCTAAG
>NZ_JBLIYX010000053.1:0-413 GCF_057480955.1 Pseudomonas sp. P65(2024) | reverse complement strand
CACTCCGGCCTTGCTCCCGGGAGGACCGCGCTGCAGGGCCCATCCTGGGCCCCAGCGCTTGACGGGCATCCATGCCCGTCACCTCCCTCCGCAAGTCCTACGTTCGGCCTCCTGAAGTCGCGAAGTTACGAGCGGCGCCTGAACTGGCGCAGCTGTCGCTAGTTTAAACTTAGTTAATCTCTAGATCGTATCGCGGGGCAAGCCCGCTCCCACGCAATAGTCGCCGCTATATATAACCCTGTAGGAGCGGGCTTGCCCCGCGAAAGGGCCGGAACAGCCAATACATAGCTAACTGTCAAACATAACTTCGCGCTTCTTGCTCTTGCTTCTAAGCGCGCGATAGTCCAGGCGCCGCCAATTGCGACTTCAGGAGGCCGAGCGGAGTTCTTGCGGAGGGAGGTGACGGCCATGGA
>NZ_JBLIYX010000052.1:0-421 GCF_057480955.1 Pseudomonas sp. P65(2024) | reverse complement strand
GGCCCCAGCGCTTGACGGGCATCCATGCCCGTCACCTCCCTCCGCAAGTCCTGCGTTCGGCCTCCTGAAGTCGCGCAAGTTACGGGCGGCGCCTGAACTAACGCAGCTGTCGCTAGTTTAAACTTAATTAATCTCTCGATCGCATCGCGAGGCAAGCCGGCTCCCACGCGATAGTCGCCGTTATATATAACCCTGTGGGAGCGGGCTTGCCCCGCGAAAGGGCCGGAACAGCCAATACATAACTAATGGTCAAACAACTAACTTCGCGCTTCTTGCTCTTGCTCTTGCTCTTGCTTCTAAGCGCGCGATAGTTCAGGCAACACCAATTGCGACTTCAGGAGGCCGAGCGGAGTTCTTGCGTAGGGAGGTGACGGCCATGGATGGCCGTCAAGCGCTGCGCCCCAGGATGGGGCGTTCAGCG
>NZ_JBLIYX010000051.1:0-431 GCF_057480955.1 Pseudomonas sp. P65(2024) | reverse complement strand
GCGCGGGATGCGAGCCCAATAGACGCCGGATAGATTGAAGCAAGCCATCCATTCCATCTGATGAACAGTATTGCAAAAAATGGGGTGACCATAGATTGGCCGCGGACGGCGAGTTAAGACCAAAGTAACCCGCCGTAAGGGCCAGCCCTTTCAAGGTGTTGAAAATTAGCGTTCGACTTGGAATTGCCGGGGTCGCTTTGCGACCCTTTCGCGACACAAGGCCGCTCCTACATGTGACCGCGCCCCTCGTAGGAGCGGCCTTGTGTCGCGAAAGGGCTGCAAAGCAGCCCCGGCAATATTGAGCTGGAAACGTCATATCTCAAAAATCGCAAGGGAAGTGTCAGATTTTTTGTGTGCGGGCCGGTAACGGCCTGCCGTCAGGCAGGCCCTGACTTTCACCAGGTCGGCCTGATGAACCGATCTCCGTACAA
>NZ_JBLIYX010000049.1:0-473 GCF_057480955.1 Pseudomonas sp. P65(2024) | reverse complement strand
CCGCGCCGGATGATGTAGTACCCGGTCGCATCAGCGTTCATCCGCTCCGGCGCAGCATCTACGAAATCGGCCCGGTTCTCATCGAATGCCCAGACTTTCATGCGCAACCCTCCCGAATCGACATCAGATGGTGGCAGGAATGTGGCTGCATTGTGGTGAAGTGCCACGCTATTGCCACCGTATGCACACACAGCCGCCACAGTGTCGCCACTGTCTTACCAATATCCCGCCACCATCGTTCCACCATGTCACCACCTTGTTACCGTCATCATTGACACCATGCCGCCACCGTCTTTCCACACTGTTCCCACCATTGCCGGTGGCATCATGGGGTGGGAGTAGAAACAGGGGAGTCCTCTTGTGGCTGTTTGGGATCGGCATCCCTCGCCGCCTGTTCCTGCATAGCCCGCCGCTCCTGTTCGGCCATGCCTTTTGCGCAGGCCTGAGCGAACATTTCCGGCGTCATGCCTTGC
>NZ_JBLIYX010000048.1:0-492 GCF_057480955.1 Pseudomonas sp. P65(2024) | reverse complement strand
CACCGTCTTGGTTCGGTCGCGGATCAATGATTCACGCATCCGATGAGAAACAGAGAGCGTTTGCTGCTCAGGCGATTTTGGCGTCACAAAGCGCATGGAGGGTCGGGAAGCGGCTTCGCAGATGGCTTGCGCATCGACGAAGTCATTCTTGTTGCTCTTGACGAAAGGTTTAACGAACTGCGGCGAGATCAGCTTGGCCTCATGATCCATCGCTTTGATTTCTCGCGCCAGGCAGTGTGAACCGGCACAGGCCTCCATCACTACCGTGCAAGGGGGATGATTGGCCAGAAACCGCATCATCTGCTGCCTTGAGCACTTCTTGCGCATTACCTCTTTGCCGAACTTGTCCTGGGCGTGCAGGTGGAAGGTATGTTTACCAATGTCGATGCCGATCAGGGTCACGCTGCTCATGATGACGGTCTCCGAAGTAAAAGCACCCTGCGAAAGCGTACGCCTCGCAGGGTGCCGGGGTGACCATCTCATTAAGTAACC
>NZ_JBLIYX010000047.1:0-514 GCF_057480955.1 Pseudomonas sp. P65(2024) | reverse complement strand
GGTGTGATTCATGACTGGGGTGAAGTCGTAACAAGGTAGCCGTAGGGGAACCTGCGGCTGGATCACCTCCTTAATCGAAGACATCAGCCTGCTGATGAGCTCCCACACGAATTGCTTGATTCATTGTGTAAAGACGATGCTGTAACGCGACCCTGTTATAGGTCTGTAGCTCAGTTGGTTAGAGCGCACCCCTGATAAGGGTGAGGTCGGCAGTTCAAATCTGCCCAGACCTACCAATTACTTGGTGCGGCTGGTCAAATGGGGCCATAGCTCAGCTGGGAGAGCGCCTGCCTTGCACGCAGGAGGTCAGCGGTTCGATCCCGCTTGGCTCCACCACTCTTTCAGGTTTCGCAGCACTGCTCAGAACTTAGAAATGAACATTCGGTGATGAATGTTGATTTCTGACTTTTGTCAAATCGTTCTTTAAAAATTCGGATATGTGATAGATAGACTGAATGCCAGTTTCACTGCTGGTTATTCAGGCTAAGGTAAAATTTGTGAGTTCTGCTCAGCA
>NZ_JBLIYX010000046.1:0-645 GCF_057480955.1 Pseudomonas sp. P65(2024) | reverse complement strand
CCAATCTATGGTCACCCCATTTTTTGCAATACTGTTCATCAGATGGAATGGATGGCTTGCTTCAATCTATCCGGCGTCTATTGGGCTCGCATCCCGCGCCACGATGAGCATTCGCACCTGGCGATCCTAACAAAGTAGGCGGCTTCCAAGAGCCAATTGGTCGTTCAGGATCATCGCCAGGCCGATCGGCCGTTTATTTCATCTGTTGTTCAGCTATCGCAAAACCTGATGGTGAAACTCGGTGCAGCACAACGGGGTCAGGCGTTTATCGCGTCTGGCTCCGTTTTATATTGCGTGTGCCGAGTGGCAATGGCCCACGCAATGCGTGCCAGTTTGTTGGCCAACGCGCAGGCCACCACATTGGAGTGACGTCGCGCGAGCAATGAACGCACCCAATCGGCCAATGGGCCTTTCTGATACTTCAGGCGAAGCATGTAGACCCGTGCGCACAGCACCAGCAAATGCCGAAGGTTCTTGTCGCCACGCTTGCTGATCCCCAGCAAAGCTGGCCTACCACCAGTGCTGTACTGGCGGGGCACCAGACCTACAGAGGCCGCAAAGTCCCGGCTACTGCCGTACTGCCGAGCATCTCCCATTTCTACAGCCAGCAGGCTGGCGGTGATCGGCCCAACACACGGCATGCTC
>NZ_JBLIYX010000045.1:0-713 GCF_057480955.1 Pseudomonas sp. P65(2024) | reverse complement strand
ACGCCGGCGCCGACGGTACGACCGCCTTCACGGATGGCGAAGCGCAGACCGTCTTCCATTGCGATGGTCTTGATCAGGGTGACAGTCATCTGGATGTTGTCACCTGGCATTACCATCTCAACGCCTTCCGGCAGTTCGCAGTTACCGGTCACGTCAGTGGTACGGAAGTAGAACTGAGGACGGTAGCCTTTGAAGAACGGAGTGTGACGGCCGCCTTCTTCCTTCGACAGGACGTAGACTTCTGCGGTGAACTTGGTGTGCGGCTTGACCGAACCTGGCTTGACCAGAACCTGGCCACGCTCAACGTCGTCACGCTTGGTACCACGCAGCAGAACGCCGCAGTTCTCGCCAGCACGACCTTCGTCCAGCAGCTTGCGGAACATCTCAACACCGGTGCAGGTGGTGGTGGTGGTGTCACGCAGACCAACGATTTCCAGCGGATCTTGAACGCGGACGATACCACGCTCGATACGGCCGGTAACAACGGTACCACGACCCGAGATCGAGAATACGTCTTCGATCGGCATCAGGAACGGCTGGTCGATGGCACGAACTGGCTCAGGGATGTAGGCATCCAGAGTTTCAACCAGCTTCTTGACAGCGCTGGTACCCATTTCGTTGTCGTCTTTGCCTTCCAGCGCCATACGAGCCGAACCGATGATGATCGGGGTGTCGTCGCCTGGGAAGTCGTAGGTGGACAGCAGGTCGCGAAC
>NZ_JBLIYX010000044.1:0-841 GCF_057480955.1 Pseudomonas sp. P65(2024) | reverse complement strand
CTGCTCATCCTGGGCTTCATTGACCAACCAATGACTTGGCGAGAGAACAGATCCAACACTACCGCCAGGTACAGCCACCCTTCATAGGTGCGGATGTAGGTGATATCGGTCACCCAGACCTTATTCGGCTCACTGACCTTGAACTGCCGGGCCAGATGGTTGGGCGATGCCACTGTTGGTTTTCCGCCATAAAACCCAGGACGACGGCGATAGCCCGTTTGCGAACGCAGCCCCTCTGCCTGCATCAAGCGACCGACTCGATTTCGCCCACAGATCTCTCCCAGCTCTCGAAGGTCATCGTGAATCTTGCGATAGCCATACACGCCTCCGCTTTCTAACCAGGCATGCTTGATCAAGCCAAGCAGGCGTTGATCTTCTTTGGCTCGGGCAGATTGAGGCTCGGCCAACCAAGCGTAGTAGCCGCTGGGATGCACCTTGAGGGTTTGGCAAAGGCGACGCACTGGGTAATCCGTCGAGTGCTTGTTGATGAAGGCGTACTTCAGCCGCACTCCTTGGCAAAGTACGCGGCGGCCTTCTTTAAGATGTCTCGCTCTTCTGTCACCCGCTTGAGTTCAGCGCGTAGCTTGCGCAGTTCAGCCTGCTGATCATTGTCTTGCTGACGCTGCTCTTGGGGCTTGCTGTAGACCTTGATCCAAGCGTAAAGGCTGTGCACGGACATGCCCAGGCGCTGGGCGACCTCGGCGACAGGTTTGCCTTTTTCGGTCACTTGCTTGACCGCTTCGATCTTGAATTCTTCGGGGTAACGCTGACGACTCATGGCACCTCCTATTTGGGCCTCATTATGAGGCTTGGAGGTGTCTACGAAACCAGGGGCGATTCA
>NZ_JBLIYX010000043.1:0-1004 GCF_057480955.1 Pseudomonas sp. P65(2024) | reverse complement strand
TACCTGCCGCAGCAGGACCTGTCCTCGGGTCATCTGCAGGTACTGGTGGTGGAAGGGCGCTTGGAAGGGCTGCGCCCGGACCCGGCCAGCGGCCTGAGCGACCGTGAGCTGGGCATGGCCTTTCCCGGCGATATCGACCAGCGCCTGAACCTGCGCGAGATCGAGCAGATGGTCGACCAGCTCAACCGCCTGCCGTCGAACAAGGCGCAGATGGAGCTGACCCCGGGCAAGGCCGTCGGCGGCAGCGAAGTGCTGGTGCGCAACACCCAACAGAAACCCTGGCGCGCCTCGCTGTCGCGCAACAACGAAGGCCAACGCAGCACCGGCGAGCAGATGCTCAACCTCGGCCTGGAATGGGACAGCCCGCTGGGCCTGGCCGACCAGCTGATGCTGCGCGGCGGCCACGACGTGGTCAGCGATCACACCCAGGGCTCGAAGAACGGCGTGCTGTTCTACAACCTGCCGTGGGGCTGGTGGAACTTCACCTACAGCTACAGCGAGAGCGAATACCGCTCCCTGGCCCAGGCCAACGGCTTTGCCTTCAAGCAGACCGGCGACAGCCAGAACCACCAGCTGCGCGCCGAGCGCGTGGTACACCGCGACGCCACCAGCAAGACCTCGCTCAATGCCGGCATGGCCCACCTGCGCACCAACAACTACATCGAGGACAGCCGCCTGGCCGGCAGCAGCAACCGCCTGAGCGAGGCGCAGTTCGGCATCAACCATGGCCGGCGTCTGGGCAATGCCTTCGTCAACCTCGACTTGGGCACCCAGGAGGGCATCGGCGCCTTCGACGCCCAGGACAATGGCCACCCACGCCCGGGCCAGCCGGTGGCGCGCTACCGCAAGTACAGCGCCACGCTCAGCTATGTACAAGGCTTCAACCTGTTCGGCGAGCGCCTGAGCTTCACCAGCCTGGCCACCGGCCAGCGCAGCGAAGACGTATTGTTCAGCCCGCAGCGCATCAGCCTTGGCGGGCTGTCGTCGGTGCGCGGCCTGAAGGA
>NZ_JBLIYX010000042.1:0-1152 GCF_057480955.1 Pseudomonas sp. P65(2024) | reverse complement strand
CCACCACCTGGGTTATCCGCCGGGCGCGCAGCGCCCAGAGGATGAAACCAACCAGCGTAACGGCAAGAGTGGCAAGACGGTTTTGACCGGCGATGGCCCGCTGCGGCTGGAAATTCCTCGTGACCGAGACGGCAGTTTTGCGCCCATTCTCATCCCCAAGCATGAGCGGCGGTACACCGGTTTCGATGACAAGATCATCGCCATGTACGCCCGTGGCATGACGGTCAGAGAGATCCGAGCCTTTCTGTCCGAGCAGTATGGAACAGAGGTCTCACCCGACTTCATCAGCTCTGTGACAGACGAGGTCATGGAAGAAATTGGCGCGTGGCAGCAGCGGCCACTGGAGCCCATGTACCCGGTCATTTTCTTCGATGCACTGCGGGTGAAGATCCGCGAAGAAGGCTTGGTGCGCAACAAGGCCATTTACTTGGCGCTGGGCGTTCTACCCGACGGGACGCGCGATATCTTGGGCATCTGGATCGAGAACACCGAGGGTGCGAAGTTCTGGATGAAGGTCTTTAACGATCTCAAGACACGTGGTGTCGAGGATGTGCTGATTGCCGTGACCGATGGCCTCAAAGGCATGCCAGAGGCTCTCAGCGCCGTGTTTCCAGAGACGACTCTGCAGACGTGCATCGTGCACCTGATCCGCAACAGCCTGGACTTTGCAGCCTGGGACAAGCGGCGCGCACTGGCCAAGGCGCTCAAGCCGATCTACCAGGCCATCAACGCCGAAGCGGCTGAGCAGGCACTCGATGAGTTTGAAAACGGGCCCTGGGGCAAGCAGTATCCAACGGTCGTTGCGGCCTGGAGACGCGCCTGGGATCGAGTGATTCCCTTCTTTGTCTTCCCACCAGCCATCCGGAAAGTGATCTACACCACCAACGCCATCGAGAGTATCAATGCCCAGCTGCGCAAGATCATCAAGACCCGAGGCCATTTCCCGAACGATGACGCAGCTACCAAGCTGATCTGGCTGGGGCTGCGAAACATCACGGCAAACTGGGGCTCAGCGGCGCATGATTGGAAAAGTGCGATGAATCAATTCGCGATTTTGTACGGAGATCGGTTCATCAGGCCGACCTGGTGAAAGTCAGGGCCTGCCTGACGGCAGGCCGTTACCGGCCCGCACACAAAAAATCTGACACTTCC
>NZ_JBLIYX010000041.1:0-1203 GCF_057480955.1 Pseudomonas sp. P65(2024) | reverse complement strand
TCTTGATCGAAGCCCCGGTAAACGGCGGCCGTAACTATAACGGTCCTAAGGTAGCGAAATTCCTTGTCGGGTAAGTTCCGACCTGCACGAATGGCGTAACGATGGCGGCGCTGTCTCCACCCGAGACTCAGTGAAATTGAAATCGCTGTGAAGATGCAGTGTATCCGCGGCTAGACGGAAAGACCCCGTGAACCTTTACTATAGCTTTGCACTGGACTTTGAGCTTGCTTGTGTAGGATAGGTGGGAGGCTTTGAAGTGGGGACGCCAGTTCTCATGGAGCCATCCTTGAAATACCACCCTGGCAACCTTGAGGTTCTAACTCAGGTCCGTTATCCGGATCGAGGACAGTGTATGGTGGGTAGTTTGACTGGGGCGGTCTCCTCCCAAAGAGTAACGGAGGAGTACGAAGGTGCGCTCAGACCGGTCGGAAATCGGTCGTAGAGTATAAAGGCAAAAGCGCGCTTGACTGCGAGACACACACGTCGAGCAGGTACGAAAGTAGGTCTTAGTGATCCGGTGGTTCTGTATGGAAGGGCCATCGCTCAACGGATAAAAGGTACTCCGGGGATAACAGGCTGATACCGCCCAAGAGTTCATATCGACGGCGGTGTTTGGCACCTCGATGTCGGCTCATCACATCCTGGGGCTGAAGCCGGTCCCAAGGGTATGGCTGTTCGCCATTTAAAGTGGTACGCGAGCTGGGTTTAGAACGTCGTGAGACAGTTCGGTCCCTATCTGCCGTGGACGTTTGAGATTTGAGAGGGGCTGCTCCTAGTACGAGAGGACCGGAGTGGACGAACCTCTGGTGTTCCGGTTGTCACGCCAGTGGCATTGCCGGGTAGCTATGTTCGGAAGAGATAACCGCTGAAAGCATCTAAGCGGGAAACTTGCCTCAAGATGAGATCTCACTGGAGCCTTGAGCTCCCTGAAGGGCCGTCGAAGACTACGACGTTGATAGGTTGGGTGTGTAAGCGCTGTGAGGCGTTGAGCTAACCAATACTAATTGCCCGTGAGGCTTGACCATATAACACCCAAGCAATCTGCTACGCAGATTGTGGTGGTGAAGACGAAAGACCCGAAAGTTCGTAAGACCACAAATTCACATATCCGAATTAGCCAAGAGTGTTCCTAAGACATTCTGGCAACAGAATTTCTTGACGACCATAGAGCATTGGAACCACCTGATCCCATCCCGAACTCAG
>NZ_JBLIYX010000040.1:0-1660 GCF_057480955.1 Pseudomonas sp. P65(2024) | reverse complement strand
ATCGTTCTTTAAAAATTCGGATATGTGATAGATAGACTGAATGCCAGTTTCACTGCTGGTTATTCAGGCTAAGGTAAAATTTGTGAGTTCTGCTCAGCAATGAGCAACATGCGAATTTTCGGCGAATGTCGTCTTCACAGTATAACCAGATTGCTTGGGGTTATATGGTCAAGTGAAGAAGCGCATACGGTGGATGCCTTGGCAGTCAGAGGCGATGAAAGACGTGGTAGCCTGCGATAAGCTTTGGGGAGTCGGCAAACAGACTGTGATCCAGAGATCTCTGAATGGGGGAACCCAGCCAGCATAAGCTGGTTATCTTGTACTGAATACATAGGTGCAAGAGGCGAACCAGGGGAACTGAAACATCTAAGTACCCTGAGGAAAAGAAATCAACCGAGATTCCCTTAGTAGTGGCGAGCGAACGGGGACCAGCCCTTAAGCTGGTTTGAGATTAGTGGAACGCTCTGGAAAGTGCGGCCATAGTGGGTGATAGCCCCGTACACGAAAATCTCTTGCCAGTGAAATCGAGTAGGACGGAGCACGAGAAACTTTGTCTGAACATGGGGGGACCATCCTCCAAGGCTAAATACTACTGACTGACCGATAGTGAACCAGTACCGTGAGGGAAAGGCGAAAAGAACCCCGGAGAGGGGAGTGAAATAGAACCTGAAACCGTATGCGTACAAGCAGTGGGAGCCTACTTTGTTAGGTGACTGCGTACCTTTTGTATAATGGGTCAGCGACTTATATTCAGTGGCGAGCTTAACCGAATAGGGGAGGCGTAGCGAAAGCGAGTCTTAATAGGGCGCTTTAGTCGCTGGGTATAGACCCGAAACCGGGCGATCTATCCATGGGCAGGTTGAAGGTTAGGTAACACTGACTGGAGGACCGAACCGACTACCGTTGAAAAGTTAGCGGATGACCTGTGGATCGGAGTGAAAGGCTAATCAAGCTCGGAGATAGCTGGTTCTCCTCGAAAGCTATTTAGGTAGCGCCTCATGTATCACTGTAGGGGGTAGAGCACTGTTTCGGCTAGGGGGTCATCCCGACTTACCAAACCGATGCAAACTCCGAATACCTACAAGTGCCGAGCATGGGAGACACACGGCGGGTGCTAACGTCCGTCGTGAAAAGGGAAACAACCCAGACCGTCAGCTAAGGTCCCAAAGTCATGGTTAAGTGGGAAACGATGTGGGAAGGCTTAGACAGCTAGGAGGTTGGCTTAGAAGCAGCCACCCTTTAAAGAAAGCGTAATAGCTCACTAGTCGAGTCGGCCTGCGCGGAAGATGTAACGGGGCTCAAACCATGCACCGAAGCTACGGGTGTCATCTTTGATGACGCGGTAGAGGAGCGTTCTGTAAGCCTGTGAAGGTGAGTTGAGAAGCTTGCTGGAGGTATCAGAAGTGCGAATGCTGACATGAGTAACGACAATGCGAGTGAAAAACTCGCACGCCGAAAGACCAAGGTTTCCTGCGCAACGTTAATCGACGCAGGGTTAGTCGGTCCCTAAGGCGAGGCTGAAAAGCGTAGTCGATGGAAAACAGGTTAATATTCCTGTACTTCCAGTTATTGCGATGGAGGGACGGAGAAGGCTAGGCCAGCTTGGCGTTGGTTGTCCAAGTTTAAGGTGGTAGGCTGAGATCTTAGGCAAATCCGGGAT
>NZ_JBLIYX010000038.1:0-2062 GCF_057480955.1 Pseudomonas sp. P65(2024) | reverse complement strand
GTAAGCGCTCCATGAACCCCACATTCAAAGCGCTTACCTGATCCCCGATGCTGTGCTCCCGATTTCTTTCTGGAGCCTGCCGACGATGATGCGCCCCGACGCCAAAGTCGAAAAAGTCTATCTCTACCCCAAGCCCGTCGACTTTCGAAAATCCATCGATGGCCTCGCAGCCTTGGTTGAACTGGATATCAAGGTGGCCGTGTTCGACCCGGTTCTTTTCGTGTTCCTCAACAAACCGCGTAATCGCGTGAAGATCCTCTATTGGGAGCGCAACGGTTTCTGTCTCTGGCTCAAGCGCCTGGAATCCGAACGCTTCAAAACCTCGCCCGACATCACTGACGAAGCCATTGTCCTGACTGTTCAGGAGCTGAACTGGCTACTCGACGGCTTCGACCTCTGGCGCAACCGTCCGCATCAGGTTTTGACCCCTCGTTTCGTTGCCTGAATCGGTATAATCCTCGGCATGAATTCCGTGCCCGATGACCTTCCCGATGACCCTGTCCTGCTCAAGCAAATGCTCCTTGAGGCTTACGCAGCACGCTCGCGTGAGCAGGAAGTCAAAGAAGCCTACGCCACCCACATCGTTGATCTGAAAGAACAGATCAAGTTGCTGCGTGATCGTCTTTTCGGCCGCAAGTCCGAGCAGGCCATCGACCCCAACACGCCGCAACTGGCGATGTTCAACGAGGCAGAGAGCGAGCCTCTGTTGACGGTGGAGACGCCGGATGAAGAAGTCGTCACACCAGCGCCACGCCGGGGAAAACGCAAGCCACTCTCGGCTGATCTGCCGCGTATCGAAGTCATCCACGAACTGCCTGAACACGAACTGACCTGTGCATGCGGTTGCCGCAAGCATGAGATCGGTGAGGAAATCAGCGAGCAGCTGGATATCGTGCCGATGCAGATCCGCGTGCTCAAACATGTCCGTAAGGTCTACGGCTGCCGGGGATGTGAAGTTGCCCCGATCACGGCAGACAAACCGGCTCAACTGATCGAAAAGAGCATGGCCAGCCCGAGCGTGTTGGCGATGTTGCTGACCACCAAGTATGTCGATGGCTTGCCGCTGCACCGTTTTGAAAGTGTCCTGAGCCGGCACGGGATCGACATTCCACGTCAGACACTGGCGCGCTGGATCATCCAATGCAGCGAACATGTCCAGCCGCTGCTGAATTTGATGCGTGAGCGATTACTGGAAAGTCCGGTCATCCATTGCGATGAAACCCGTGTCCAGGTCCTGAAAGAACCGGATCGAGACCCGACCAGCCAATCCTGGATGTGGGTGCAAGTCAGCGGACCGCCTGACCGAAAAATCGTGCTGTTCGACTACAGCTCCAGTCGGGCGCAGGAAGTGCCGTTGCGCCTGCTGGAAAGTTATCGCGGGTATGTCATGACGGACGATTACGCCGGCTATAACGCGTTGGCGCTGCAGCCTGGCGTGGAACGGTTGGCGTGCATGGCGCATGCCCGGCGCAAATTCGTCGACGCTCAGAAAGTGCAGCCTAAAGGCAAAACCGGACGGGCCGATGTCGCACTGGCAATGATCAACAAGCTGTATGGCATCGAGCGCGAACTGAAAGACGCCAGTGACGAGCAGCTTTATGTAGCGCGACAGGCGCAAAGCCTGCCAGTCCTGGCCCAGTTGAAAAGTTGGTTGGACAAGGCCCAATCCCAAGTGACGCCGCAAAGCGTGCTGGGCAAGGCCGTGAATTATCTGGCGAATAACTGGAGCCGGTTGGTGCGTTACGTCGAGGCTGGTTATCTACCAATCGACAACAATCTGGCTGAGCGCTCGATCAAGCCGTTTGTCATCGGTCGCAAGGCCTGGCTGTTCAGCGACACGCCCAAGGGCGCCACGGCCAGTGCCCAGATCTACAGCTTGGTCGAGACTGCAAAGATCAACGGCCAAGAGCCTTATACGTGGCTGCGCCACGTACTGGAGCGACTGCCCCACGCGCAGTCTGTAGCAGACTATGAAGCGCTACTGCCGTGGAACTGCTCGCCGGAGATGCCACGATAACTGCGACTTCCTATTCTCGGTAGGTGGGGTTCATGGATCGCTTAC
>NZ_JBLIYX010000037.1:0-3411 GCF_057480955.1 Pseudomonas sp. P65(2024) | reverse complement strand
GTAGGTCATCGTCAAGATTCATTTCGCAAAACCCCTATCTGCGCGAGCAGGTAGGGGTTTTGTCTTTTCCGCGTTCCAACATCAACGCCATACCGGCGCTCCTACAGGGATCGCGTCGGCTGTGGGGCTGGCGGTAGCCCTTTTCCTATGCAAGCCCTCGGGGCGTGGCTATCATGCCAGCCTTATTCCAAGTCGAGACTGGCATGCTGAAGTTGTTGAATCTCCTCAAGGATGGCCGGTTCCATTCCGGAGAAGCCCTGGGGGCCGCCCTCGGGGTAAGCCGCAGCGCCGTCTGGAAGCAGCTGCAGCACCTTGAGAGCGAACTGAACCTGACCATTCACAAGGTCCGCGGCCGTGGCTATCAGTTGGCAGCGCCACTGAACCTGCTTGAATCTCAGGCGATCGCCGGGTTTTCGGAGGGCGAGCCGTGGCCGGCTTTCATTCATGACACCATTGACTCCACCAATGCCGAGGGCCTGAGGCTTGCCGCCCAAGGGCAGGCGGCGCCCTTCCTGGTGCTGGCCGAACGCCAGAGCGCTGGGCGCGGACGTCGTGGCCGCCAATGGGTCAGTCCGTTCGCTGAAAACCTCTATTACAGCCTGGTGCTGCGTATCGATGGCGGCATGCGCCAGCTCGAGGGATTGAGCCTGGTGGTTGGCCTGGCGGTCATGCGCACGCTGAAGACGTTCGGCCTGAAGGATGTCGGGCTGAAATGGCCCAATGATGTCCTGGCTAGCGGGCGCAAGATCACCGGCATCCTCCTGGAGCTGGTCGGCGATCCGGCAGACGTCTGCCATGTGGTGCTGGGTATCGGTATCAACGTGAACATGCAGGGCGGGGAGCGGATCGATCAACCCTGGACCTCCATGCGCGGCGAGACCGGACAGTTGGTGGATCGCAACCGCTTGGTGGCGGAGCTAAGTCAGCAACTGCAGCATGAGCTGGCCCGTCATCGCCGCTATGGTTTCGCCGCGTTCCAGGAAGAATGGGAGCAGGCGCACCTGTGGCAGGGGCGGAAAGTTTCGCTGGTCGCCGGCACCACTCGCATCGATGGGGTGGCGTTGGGCGTGGATGGGCAGGGCGGCTTGCGTCTCGAGGTGGATGGTGTGGAAAAGAGCTTCAGCGGTGGCGAGCTCAGTTTGAGGTTGCGTGATGATTCTTGAGCTCGATTGCGGAAACAGTTTTATCAAGTGGCGCGTCATCCATGCGGCTGACGCCACCATCAATGGTGGCGGTATCGTCGACTCCGACCAGGCGCTGGTGGCGGCTGTCGCGGCGCTTTCATCCCTGCGCCTGATCGGCTGCCGGATGGTCAGCGTACGCAGTGAAGAAGAGACTTCGGCGCTGTGTGCGTTGATCCTGGCTTCGTTCGGGGTCGAAGTGAGTGTGGCCCAGCCGGTGAAGGAAATGGCCGGCGTTCGCAATGGCTACGAGGACTACCAGCGCCTGGGGATGGATCGCTGGCTCGGCGCGTTGGGCGCCTATCACCTGGCGGGTCGCGCCTGCCTGGTCATCGATTTCGGTACTGCGGCCAAGGCCGACTATGTCGCGGCCGACGGTGAGCACCTTGGTGGGTATATCTGTCCGGGCATGCCGTTGATGCGTAGCCAGTTGCGCACCCACACCCGGCGAATCCGCTATGACGATGCCTCGGCCGAGCGTGCCCTGGGCAGCCTGGCACCGGGGCGCTCCACCGTCGAAGCGGTCGAGCGTGGTTGCGTGTTGATGCTCCAGGGCTTTGCCCGTACCCAGATCGAGCAGGCGAGGGCGCTGTGGGATGAGGATTTCACGGTCTTCCTGACCGGGGGTGATGCGCCGTTGGTGCAAGACGCCGCACCTCAGGCGCGGATCGTGCCGGATCTGGTCTTTGTCGGCCTGGCCATGGCCTGCCCAATTGAGTCGAGGTGACTATGCGCTGGTTGTTTCTGCTGTTGGTAGTGCTCAACGTCGTTTATTACGTGTGGCACCAGCAGGAAGCTCCGCTTAAGGTCAAGGAAGTCGCCCCGTTGTCGTTGTACAAAGGCTCCCAGCAGGAAATACGCCTGTTGCGCGAGACCGGGGCCGCGGCACCTGCCAGGCGGCGCGACGAATGCTTGGTAGTGGGTGGTCTGGCGGTTCGCGAGCAGCTCGATGCCCTGCGTCAGCGCCTGGTCAGCCTGGATATCGTCGCCCTGCCGGTGGTTGGGCAGTTGCCGGGCGCCGAGGGCTTCTGGCTCAAGATAGCCCCTGAAAGCGAGCGTTTGCTGGACCCTGCGGTGCTCTCGACTCTTTCCAAGGATTTCAAAGACTTAAAACACAAAATTATTTTGTGCGAGGGTATTGCAACTGCTGAATAGCTTGATAGAATGGCGCCCGCTTCACAGGGAACACCACTGAGGTGGTAGAGCCCGAAGCAGTGTCAAAGCAGCTAAGTTTCAGATTTGATTGAAAAAATTTGAAAAAACGCTTGACACTAGGGCGGCAGACAAATAGAATGCCGGCCACATCTGGAGGGATTCCCGAGCGGTCAAAGGGGACGGACTGTAAATCCGTTGCGAGAGCTTCGAAGGTTCGAATCCTTCTCCCTCCACCAGTTTTAGCGAGAGCTGCAAGCTCCGCGGGTATAGTTTAGTGGTAGAACCTCAGCCTTCCAAGCTGATGATGCGGGTTCGATTCCCGCTACCCGCTCCAAGTTTGCTGTTGTTGCACAAAGTGTTTCGCTCTTGTAGCTCAGTTGGTAGAGCACACCCTTGGTAAGGGTGAGGTCAGCGGTTCAAATCCGCTCAAGAGCTCCATATAAACAAGGCAGATATGAAAATATCTGCCTTTGTTTTATAGGCTGTATGACAATTTCTTCTGCGGAGGACTGTATCGATGGCTAAGGAAAAGTTTGATCGTTCGCTACCTCACGTTAACGTCGGCACTATCGGCCACGTTGACCACGGTAAGACTACTCTGACTGCAGCGCTGACTCGCGTCTGCTCCGAAGTTTTCGGTTCGGCCGTCGTTGAGTTCGACAAGATCGACTCGGCTCCGGAAGAAAAAGCGCGCGGTATCACCATCAACACCGCTCACGTCGAGTACAACTCGAACATTCGTCACTACGCTCACGTTGACTGCCCAGGTCACGCTGACTACGTGAAGAACATGATCACCGGTGCTGCCCAGATGGACGGCGCGATCCTGGTTTGCTCGGCCGCCGATGGTCCGATGCCACAAACCCGTGAGCACATCCTGCTGTCCCGTCAGGTTGGCGTTCCGTACATCGTGGTCTTCCTGAACAAGGCTGACCTGGTAGACGACGCTGAGCTGCTGGAACTGGTCGAGATGGAGGTTCGCGACCTGCTGTCCACCTACGACTTCCCAGGCGACGACACCCCGATCATCATCGGTTCGGCTCGTATGGCGCTGGAAGGCAAAGACGACAACGAA
>NZ_JBLIYX010000036.1:0-6721 GCF_057480955.1 Pseudomonas sp. P65(2024) | reverse complement strand
TGTACGGAGATCGGTTCATCAGGCCGACCTGGTGAAAGTCAGGGCCTGCCTGACGGCAGGCCGTTACCGGCCCGCACACAAAAAATCTGACACTTCCGGTACGGGGGCGCTTTGCGCCCCAGAGTCCGGAATCAAGCCAGATGTGCCTGGCTGCGCAAATGCTCGGCCAACATATCGATAAAGGTCCGCACCTTGGTCGAGCCATATTTGCTCTCCCGATGCAGGATATGGATCGGCCACGGCGCTTCTTCGTATTCGGCCAGGATCACCTGCAAGCGCCCGGCCGCCACTTCATCCGCCACCTGGTACGACAGCAGCCGTGCAATCCCGAGCCCGGCGCTGGCCGCGGCGATGGCGGCATCGTTGCTGGTCACGGTCAGACGCGGCTTCATGCGGATCAGCGTCGGGTCGTCAATGGCGCCGAAGCGCCAGTCCGTGCGCGGTGACAGGGTCCCGGCGGCGATCACTTCGTGCTTCTGCAACTCCGAGGGATGGCGCGGCGTGCCGTGGCGTTCCAGGTATTCGGGCGAGGCGCACAGCAGCCGGCGCATTTTGCCCACCCGCAATGCCTTGAGGCCCGAGTCGGGCAACTGGCCGATGCGCACCGCCACGTCCATGCCCTCCTCCACCAAGTTCACCACGCGGTCGAGGAAGAACGCCGACACATCCACCTCGGGGTACTGCTGCAGGTAACGGACGATGCACGGCATGACGAACTTCTTGCCGAACAGGATCGGCGCGGTAACCGCCAGGTCGCCCTTGGGCGCGGCGTTGATGCCGGCGGCGGCTTCGTTGGCCTCGACGATGCTGGCGAGGATATGCCGGGTGTCTTGCAGGTAGCGCCCGCCGGCCTCGGTCAGGCGCACGCTGCGGGTGGTGCGTAGCAGCAGCTTGACCCCGAGCTGTTCCTCAAGGGCTGTGACCGCGCGGGTCACCGCCGCCGGCGAGATAGCCAGGCGGCGGGCGGCGGCGGCGAAGCTTTCCAGCTCGCCAACAGCCACGAACACTTTCATCAGGTGGATCTGGTCCATGCCGCGCCCCACGCGTTGTCGTGGGGCGATTATCGCCGTGGTCACGCTAGAGCTCCAGTACCAGGGGCTGCACGCCGTCCTCGGCCTGGGCGGGGATGGCACAGCAGATCAACACGATGCCGGGCTCGGGCAGTTCGGCGGGCGGGTTCGGGTAGTGGACCTGGCCGCTGACCAGCTTGGTCCTGCAGGTACCGCAGGAGCCGCCTCGGCAACTGAAGTCCGGCGAAAGGCCACGGCTTTCCGCCAGTTCCAGCAGCGTGCCGCTGTTTGGCGCCCAGCGCGCTTCCTTGGCGGAGCTGGCGAAGTACACCGGCACCGGTTCGCTGGCGGGTGGGGGCTGCTGCAGCGTCGGCTGGTTGTCATCGGTGTGGCGGCGCAGGGTCGAGGGGCCGAAGGCTTCGGCATGGATGCGGGCGTCGGGCACATGCACGCCGCGCAGGCCTTCGTACAGATCCTGGGTGAAGCTGGCCGGACCGCAGAGGTAGAAGTCGTAGTCGTCCAATGCCAGCGTGGCCTTGATCTGCTCGATGCCCAGGCGGTTGGCGAACTGGTAGTCATGACCCAGCACGGCCTGGGGTTCGGGCTGGCTCAGGGCACGATGGATGCTCAGCAAGCCATTGGCGTGTTGCTGGAGTGCGGCAAGCTCCTGCTGGAACGGCAGGTCGGCCAGTGTGCGCCCGCCATGGAACAGATGGATGCGCCGCCCCTGCCCTTTGGCCAGCTGCTCGCGGAGCATGGCGATCAACGGGGTGATGCCGACGCCCGCGCCGATCAGCACAAGGGGCCGCTCACTCTGCTGATCCAGGGTAAAGCTGCCCATGGGCTGACGCACCTCCAGCCGATCGCCAACCTTCACCTGTTGATGCAGATAGCGTGACGCCGGCCCCTGCGCCTTGACGCTGATGCGCAGGTGGCCATCGGACGGCGCGCTGGACAGGCTGTAGGTGCGGATCAGCGGTGCCTCGCCATCCACCTGCAGGCGCACGGGAATATGCTGGCCGGGCGCGAAGGCCACCGCCGTACCTTCCTCGGGTTGCAGGTAGAACGAACGGATATCGCGACTTTCCTGCTCGATACGCAGCACGCGCCAGGTCAACCATTGGCGTTGGCGCTCACGCTGTTGCAGGCGCTCTTCGGCTTCACTCCAGGTGCCGGTCATCAGGCTGGTGGGAGCGTACTCCTGGAAGGCCCAACGCAACGACACCGCAGCCGGGCGGACCACCACCTGCTCGATGTCCAGGGTCCAGATCCGCTCGGCGCCTTCGAAGGCGCTGATCAGCGGGCTATCGAGAATCACCTCGGTGCGCCCGGAAACCTGCAGCACATCGCCCGTGGTGAAGTCGACGAACAACAGGCCGGCAACCGGGTTGGCCAGCAGATTGCCGAGGGTATTGAAATGCAGGTTGCCGGCGTAGTCAGGAATCGTCAGGCGATTGCCTTCGACCCTGACGAAACCGGGGCGACCACCGCGGTGGGACACGTCCACGGCACGTTGGCCATTTTCCTGCTCGACGTAACTGGCGACAAAGAAGGTGTCGGCGTTTTCGATCATGGCGCGGGTCGCGGCATCGAGTACCGATGAATCCCGACGCGCCTGCGGCGGCTCGTCGACGCGGGTGTACTCGCGCAGCTGGATGTACTGCGGGCAGTTGCCGAACGACTGCTCGACCACCACCGCCAACTGACCGGCGCTGGCCCCGCGGATCAGGCCATTGAGGCGATTGCGCCGCCGCGTGTGCAGCTCGATCCCCAGCAGGCCGATGGCGCCACCCGCCACCAGGCCCGGCGTGGCCGGATCGTCGCTGGCGAGATCGGCGCCGATCAACAGTTGCCGTGGATCGGGCGAGCTGACGAAGCCTTCCGGGCCTTCGAGCAGCGTCGCCCAGGGTTTGCCTGCGGCGTCCACGGCACCGGCCACCATGAACGGCAACTGCTGGTAGAAGGTGCGATGCTGGTCGGGCATGAAGTCACGGATGACCTTCTGCCCGAACGCCTCCATGCGCTCGGCAACACCGACGTGCTCCTGCAGCCGTTTTTCACCTGCATGCCAGGGCGATTGCATGGCGGCATTCCTCGGGACTCAGAGGGTGGTCTGCAAACCGATGACCGTACGTGGCATCGGCACGAAGCCCGGCAGCGCCTCGACACGGGCCAGCCAGGCGCGCACGTTGGGGTACGGTTCCAGCGACACGTTGCCTTCCGGCGCGTGGGCGATGTACGAGTAGTTGGCGATATCGGCGATGGTGGCCTGGTCACCGACCAGGAACGGGCCCTTGGCCAGTTCGGCGTCGATCACCTTGAGCAGGGTGTGGGCGCGGCCGATGACTTCATCGGTGTTGAACGAGGCACCGAACACCGTCACCAGACGTGCCGCTGCCGGGCCGAAGGCCAGGGGACCCGCCGCGACCGACAACCAGCGCTGCACTCGGGCGGCACCGACCGGATCCGCAGGCAACCAGCGCTCACCGCCATAGGCCTTGGCCAGGTAGACCAGGATGGCGTTGGAATCGGCGATGACGATGCCGTTGTCATCGATCACCGGCACCTGGCCGAAGGGGTTGATGGCGAGAAACTCTGGCTGCTTGTGCTCGCCCTTGGCCAGGTCGACGAAGACCAGCTCGGTGGGCAGTTCGAGCAGCGACAGCATCAGCTCGATGCGGTGGGCGTGGCCGGACTTGGGGAAGTTGTAGAGTTTGATCGGGCTTGGCATGTGCGGGGCTCCGGATCAGCGCCGGGAGTGGCGCTGCTGGAGGACATGCTGCACTGGATCGCCCGACAGTAGAATCAGTGCTGGGAGCAATTCGGTATTACGGTAGGTGGAATAATTACAGTCGTGCGGCCGGCCCGCTTCCACGCGCCCGCGATGGCGATCTCAATGACGGTGCTGCTTCTGGTACTGATACAACCCCCGCGCCGCCTCGACCACCAGCGGCACACAGGCCTGGCGCTCATCGAAGCTCATCGAATCGAGCAGCTCGAAATTGTCTTCCAGCCCATGCAGGGAAATGGCCTTGAGCAGACGATCCTGCTCCGGCGGCAGCTCGCTCCACTCGGCCACCTGGGTACCGCGCATGTAGCCGAAGCACCATTCCTCGAGAATGATCGCCGGGCCTTCCTCTCCTTCGCTCTCCTCGAACAGCGGTTCAAAGTGCTCGAGGTCGTTGGCCAGCTCTTCCGCCACCTGGCTGGCGTAACGCAGCATCAACGCGGTGTAGGCCTCTTCATGGGCGGGCTTCTTGAACTTCGGCACCTTGCCACCGGCGACAGAAGGCAGCCATTGCTCAGGGTTGACCTTGTTGGGGGAGCTGGCCAAAGCGGTGAAGAAGCCGTTGAGCTCGGCGAGGTTGAGCACCGAATAATCGTTGCCGTAGGTGATCAGCAGGTCTTCGAGACGGTCGAGTTCTTTTTCGCTGAGCGCGGGGAGCATGGGTAGGAGTCCTGAGGAAACAAAATATGGGAGCACCCTAACACATGGGAAAAGCGGTACACGCATTCACCGTGCCAATAAAACGATCGCGGGGCAAGCCCGCTCCCACGTTGTGCAGGAACAACGTGGGAGCGGGCTTGCCCCGCGATGAGGATGCTACGGTTTAGACCGCCAGCGCGCGCTCACGCAGCTCGCTGTTGAGGATGCGGTCGTTCTCGCTGTAGTCCACCGGGCAGTCGATCACGTGCACGCCTGGGGTCTTGATGCAGTGCTCGAGCAGCGGCAGGAAGCCTTCGGCGCTTTCCACGCGGTGGCCATTGGCACCGTAGGCTTCGGCGTACTTGACGAAGTCCGGGTTGCCGTAGTCCAGGCCGAAATCGGTGAAGCCCATGTTGGCCTGCTTCCAGCGGATCATGCCGTAGCCGTCGTCTCGCAGGATCACCACGGTGATGTGCATGCCCAGACGTACCGCGGTTTCCAGCTCCTGGCTGTTCATCATGAAGCCGCCGTCGCCGCATACCGAGATGACCGGGCGATCCGGGTACACCAGGTGCGAGGCCATGGCCGATGGCAGGCCGGCGCCCATGGTCGCCAGGGCGTTGTCCAGCAGCACGGTGTTGGGCTTGTGGGCCTTGTAGTTGCGGGCGAACCAGATCTTGTAGATGCCATTGTCCAGGGCGACGATGCCTTCGGACGGCAGGGCGCGACGGATGTCGGCGACCATGCGCTGCGGGTAGACCGGGAAACGGTCGTCGTCGGCGCCTTCGGCGATCTGTGCTTCGTTCGCTTCACGGATGGCCATCAGGCGGGTGAAGTCCCAGTGGCTGGTGTCGGTCAGCGCTTCGCTGATCTGCCACACGGCGTTGGCGATGTCGCCGATCACTTCCACCTGCGGGAAGTACACGGCGTCTACCTCGGCCGAGCGGAAGCTGACGTGAATGACCTCGGTGCCGCCACGGACCATGAAGAACGGTGGCTTCTCGATCACGTCGTGGCCGATGTTGACGATCAGGTCGGCGGCTTCGACGGCGCGGTGCACGAAGTCACCGGAGGACAGCGCGGCGTTGCCGAGGAAGCGCGGATGGCGCTCGTCGACCACACCTTTACCCATCTGGGTGGTGATGAACGGGATGCCGGTCTTGTCGATCAGTTGCTTGAGGACCTTGGCGGTCATCTTGCGGTTGGCGCCGGCACCGATCACCAGGATCGGGTTGCGGGCGTTCTGCAGTTTCTGCACGGCGGCTTCGATAGCCACGTGCTCGGCCAGCGGGCGACGGTGCAGGCTGCGCGGGATCGGCAAGGCGTCGGTCTGCTCGGCGGCGATGTCTTCCGGCAGCTCCAGGTGCACGGCGCCTGGCTTCTCTTCTTCGGCCAGGCGGAAGGCTTCACGCATGCGCGCTGGGATGTTGTCGGCCGAGGCGAACTGGTGGGTGTACTTGGTGATGGGGTCCATCATGCCGCACACGTCGATGATCTGGAAACGGCCCTGCTTGGACTTCTTGATCGGCTTCTGACCGGTGATCATCATCATCGGCATGCCGCCCAGGTAGGCGTAGGCACTGGCGGTCACCAGGTTGGTCGCGCCAGGGCCGAGGGTCGACAGGCTGACGCCGGTCTTGCCGGTCAGGCGGCCGTAGGTGGCGGCCATGAAGCCCGCGGACTGCTCGTGGCGGGTCAGTACCAGCTTGATCTTCGACTTGCGCAGGGACTCGAGCAAGTCGAGGTTTTCCTCACCGGGAATGCCGAACACATACTCGACACCTTCGTTTTCCAGGCATTGCACAACGACATCGGCGGCCTTGGCCATCTTGCTTCTAACCTCAAGTAATAGGACGGTGAAAGTCCAGAAATGCGCAGCACGGTACGCTGGCATCGCTCGGTCCGGGTGCCAGGATTGCCCCGAACCTAAGCCTTGACGCAGGGTAGGTACGGGGAAGTCACGTAATTGTGACGGCAATATTGTCGCACCTGCGACGAGGCGATGTGAGGTAGCCGACGAGCAAAGGATATTTGCGTGATCGTCAGCAAACGGATGCCGTGTAGGAACAAGATACCGTGGGAGCGGGCTGGCCCCGCGATAAGGCCGAATCAGGCCGTGATGTTATCCGAGCATGCGCCATCGCGGGGCAAGCCCGCTCCCACGTCAGATTTCTTTACCAGGGCTGAAAAGACAAAACCCCTACCTGCTCGCGCAGATAGGGGTTTTGCGAAATGAATCTTGACGATGACCTACTCTCACATGGGGAAGCCCCACACTACCATC
>NZ_JBLIYX010000035.1:0-15750 GCF_057480955.1 Pseudomonas sp. P65(2024) | reverse complement strand
CAACATCCAGATGACTGTCACCCTGATCAAGACCATCGCAATGGAAGACGGTCTGCGCTTCGCCATCCGTGAAGGCGGTCGTACCGTCGGCGCCGGCGTTGTAGCGAAAATTATTGAATAAGTAGTTGATTTACTTGATCAGGCCGGTATAATGGCCGGCCTGATACAGCGTTATAGGTCAGTAGCTCAATTGGCAGAGCGACGGTCTCCAAAACCGTAGGTTGGGGGTTCGATTCCCTCCTGACCTGCCATTCACCTCGGTGTGATGGCTTTCTTCTCACAGGATCCTCCTCGATGACTCCCAAAACTGAAGCCCAAGAATCGCGTTTTGATCTGTTCAAGTGGCTCGCTGTTGTCGCATTGGTAGTCGTCGGTGTCGTGGGTAATCAGTATTACTCCGCTTCGCCGATCCTGTATCGCGTGCTTGTCCTGCTTGCCCTGGCTGCTGTCGCTGGCTTCGTTGCCCTGCAGACCGCCAAAGGTAAGTCGTTCTTTGCGCTGGCGAAGGAAGCTCGTACCGAGATCCGTAAAGTCGTGTGGCCGACCCGCCAAGAAACCACTCAGACCACGCTGATTGTCGTGGCTGTAGTTCTGGTCATGGCGCTGCTGTTGTGGGGTCTAGATTCCCTGCTCGGCTGGTTGGTCTCCTTGATCGTTGGCTAAGGGTGTCTCGTGGCTAAGCGTTGGTATGTTGTGCATGCTTACTCGGGTTACGAGAAGCATGTAATGCGCTCCCTGATCGAGCGCGTCAAGCTGGCTGGCATGGAAGACGAATTCGGCGAGATCCTGGTCCCGACCGAAGAAGTCGTCGAAATGCGCAACGGCCAGAAGCGCAAGAGCGAGCGTAAGTTCTTCCCTGGCTATGTACTGGTCCAGATGGAAATGAACGAAGGGACTTGGCACCTTGTCAAGGATACCCCTCGGGTCATGGGTTTCATTGGTGGTACCGCAGACAAGCCTGCGCCGATCACCGATAAAGAGGCAGAGGCCATCCTGCGTCGCGTTGCCGACGGGAGTGACAAGCCGAAGCCGAAGACGCTGTTCGAGCCGGGTGAAGTGGTTCGCGTCATTGATGGTCCGTTCGCCGACTTCAATGGCAGTGTCGAAGAGGTTAACTACGAAAAGAGCCGTCTGCAGGTTGCAGTGCTCATTTTCGGTCGCTCCACCCCGGTGGAGCTCGAGTTCAGCCAGGTCGAAAAGGTCTAGCAGAACGCAGCATCCCATACCCCGCAGCCCTATGTGCTGCGGGGTTTTGTCGTCACTGGGATAAAACGCAAGTCAAACGGGGAGCCATCAGGCGTTCGTACCCGAATTTGGAGTAGCTCATGGCTAAGAAGATTCAGGCTTACATCAAGCTGCAAGTAAAGGCCGGCCAGGCCAACCCAAGCCCACCCGTTGGTCCAGCACTGGGTCAACACGGTGTGAACATCATGGAATTCTGCAAGGCCTTCAACGCCCGTACCCAGGGTCAAGAGCCAGGTCTGCCGACTCCAGTGATCATCACTGTCTACAGTGACCGTAGCTTCACCTTCGAGACCAAGAGCACCCCTGCCTCGGTTCTGCTGAAGAAAGCTGCTGGCCTGACCAGCGGTTCGGCTCGCCCGAACACCGTCAAGGTCGGTACCGTCACCCGTGCTCAGCTGGAAGAGATCGCCAAGGCCAAGCAGGCCGATCTGACCGCCGCTGACATGGACGCTGCTGTACGCACCATCGCCGGCTCCGCCCGTAGCATGGGCCTGAACGTGGAGGGTGTGTAATGGCTAAGCTGACCAAGCGCCAAAAGGCTATCGCCGAGAAAATCGAAGCAGGCAAGGCCTACAACTTCGAAGAAGCCGCAACCCTGCTGGCTTCGCTGCCGGCTGCCAAGTTCGTCGAGTCGTACGACATCGCCGTCAACCTCGGTGTTGACCCACGTAAATCCGACCAGGTCGTTCGTAGCGCTACCGTGCTGCCACACGGCACTGGCAAGACCGTACGTGTTGCCGTCTTCACCCAGGGCCCAGCTGCTGAGGCCGCTCTGGCTGCCGGCGCTGACCGCGTAGGTATGGACGACCTGGCTGCCGAAATGAAAGGCGGCGACCTGAACTATGACGTCGTCATCGCATCGCCTGATGCAATGCGCGTTGTAGGTCAGCTGGGTCAGGTTCTGGGTCCTCGCGGCCTGATGCCTAACCCGAAAGTCGGTACCGTGACCCCAGACGTAGCCACTGCCGTGAAAAACGCCAAGGCTGGTCAGGTTCGCTACCGTACCGACAAGAACGGTATCATCCATACCTCCGTTGGCAAGATCGGCTTCGAAGCCGGCAAGCTGAAGGAAAACGTTGAAGCCCTGATCGCTGATCTGAAGCGTATCAAGCCGGCTTCCTCGAAAGGTATCTACGTCAAGCGCGTTACCCTGAGCACCACCATGGGCCCAGGTCTGATCATCGATCAGAGCTCGCTGAACGTGTAATGCTCGGTCGGTGCGATCTTGGTCGCACCTGCTACTAAATTGGGGTCCCTGCCTGGCGGGGGCTATCCAAGACCGTAGGCGGCGCAAGCCTTAAACCTCAAGCCTACGCAGATGGTGCTCCCGATTCGTTCGCGAATCAGACACCAAAACGACATCCGGCTTCGGCCAGATGAAACGGTAGAAACCAGGAGTAAACCCGTGGCAATTAAACTCGAAGACAAGAAGGCCATCGTCGCTGAAGTCAACGAGGCTGCCAAAGTCGCTCTGTCCGCTGTCGTGGCTGATGCCCGTGGTGTGACTGTAGGCGCAATGACCGGACTCCGTAAAGAGGCCCGCGAAGCTGGCGTTTACGTACGTGTCGTACGTAACACCCTGCTCAAGCGCGCTGTTGAAGGCACCGAATTCTCGATCCTCAACGACGCGTTCAAAGGCCCGACCCTGATTGCTTTCTCCAACGAACACCCGGGCGCTGCTGCCCGCCTGTTCAAAGAGTTCGCCAAGGGTCAGGACAAGTTCGAGATCAAGGCAGCTGCGTTTGACGGCAAGTTCCTTGCCGCTAACCAGATCGACGTGCTGGCAACCCTGCCAACTCGCGACGAGGCTATCGCACAGCTGATGAGCGTAATCCAAGGTGCAACCAGCAAGCTGGCTCGTACCCTGGCAGCTCTGCGCGACCAGAAAGAAGCTGCTGCTGCCTAAGGCACGCGCAACACTTTCAAAATCATACGTTTAATTTGATGGCTGCGTAGGCTGTCACCCCAATACAGGATTTAAGTCATGTCTCTGACTAACGAGCAAATCATCGAAGCAATCGGCCAGAAAACCGTTCTGGAAATTGTTGAGCTGATCAAAGCGATGGAAGAAACCTTCGGCGTTACCGCTGCTGCCGCTGTTGCCGCTGGCCCAGCTGTTGCTGCTGCCGCTGCTGAAGAGCAGACCGAGTTCAACGTCGTTCTGACCGAAGCTGGCGACAAGAAGGTCAACGTGATCAAGGCAGTTCGTGAACTGACCGGTCTGGGCCTGAAAGAAGCCAAAGAGAAAGTCGACGGCGCTCCTCAGGTCATCGCTGAAGGCGTTTCGAAAGAAGCCGCTGAAGACGCGAAGAAGAAGCTGGAAGAAGCTGGCGCTAAAGTCGAGCTGAAGTAATTTCGACTTTGCGACTCCAGTCCGAGCGTTAAGCGAAGGGCTGATGGCTGGTGGCTTATGCCACCGGCCTTTTTCCGTTATTGGTGGCCGATCAGGTCGGCCCCGATAACGAGCTGCAAGACACCCATGAGGGTGGCGCAAACCAAGAGGTTTGCACGATTTTCGGCTGCTCCCGCCGGGAGATGCCAAACAAGCAGGTGACCAAGCTGGGGAATGCTGATGGCTTACTCATACACTGAGAAAAAACGTATCCGCAAGGACTTTAGCAAGTTGCCGGACGTCATGGATGTGCCTTACCTCCTGGCCATCCAGCTGGATTCGTATCGCGAATTCCTGCAGGCGGGAGCATCCAAGGATCAGTTCCGCGACGTCGGCCTGCATGCGGCCTTCAAATCGGTATTCCCGATCATCAGCTACTCCGGCAATGCTGCCCTGGAGTACGTCGGCTATCGCCTGGGCGAGCCGGCGTTCGATGTGAAGGAATGTGTCCTGCGTGGTGTGACCTTCGCGGTCCCGCTGCGGGTGAAGGTGCGCCTGATCATCTTCGACAAGGAATCGTCGAACAAAGCGATCAAGGACATCAAAGAGCAAGAAGTCTACATGGGTGAAATCCCCCTGATGACTGAGAACGGTACCTTCGTAATCAACGGTACCGAGCGTGTGATCGTATCTCAGCTGCACCGCTCGCCGGGTGTGTTCTTCGACCACGACCGTGGCAAGACCCACAGCTCGGGCAAGCTGCTGTACTCCGCGCGCATCATCCCTTACCGCGGTTCCTGGCTGGACTTCGAGTTCGACCCGAAGGACTGCGTGTTCGTGCGTATCGACCGTCGCCGCAAACTGCCGGCCTCGGTACTGCTGCGCGCGCTGGGCTACAGCACCGAAGAAGTACTCAACACCTTCTACACCACCAACGTGTTCCACCTGTCCGGCGAAAAACTGAGCCTGGAACTGGTGCCTCAGCGTCTGCGTGGTGAAGTTGCGGTCATGGACATCCATGACGGCAGCGGCAAGGTCATCGTCGAGCAAGGCCGCCGTATCACCGCGCGCCACATCAACCAGCTGGAAAAGGCTGGCGTGAAAGAGCTGGACGTACCGCTGGAGTACGTGCTGGGTCGCACCACCGCCAAGGCGATCGTGCACCCTGCCACCGGCGAGATCATCGCCGAGTGCAACACCGAGCTGACCACCGACCTGCTGGTGAAGATCGCCAAGGCCCAGGTTGTCCGCGTCGAGACCCTGTACACCAACGACATCGACTGCGGTCCGTTCATCTCGGATACCCTGAAGATCGACACCACCAGCAACCAACTGGAAGCGCTGGTCGAGATCTACCGCATGATGCGTCCAGGCGAGCCGCCAACCAAGGATGCCGCCGAGACCCTGTTCAACAACCTGTTCTTCAGCGCCGAGCGTTACGACCTGTCGGCCGTTGGTCGCATGAAGTTCAACCGTCGTATCGGTCGCACCGAGATCGAAGGTTCGGGCGTGCTGAGCAAGGAAGACATCGTCGAGGTCCTCAAGACCCTGGTCGATATCCGTAACGGCAAGGGCATCGTCGACGACATCGACCACCTCGGTAACCGTCGCGTCCGTTGCGTCGGCGAGATGGCCGAGAACCAGTTCCGCGTTGGCCTGGTGCGCGTAGAGCGTGCGGTCAAAGAGCGCCTGTCGATGGCTGAAAGCGAAGGCCTGATGCCGCAGGACCTGATCAACGCCAAGCCGGTAGCGGCGGCGGTGAAGGAGTTCTTCGGTTCGAGCCAGCTCTCGCAGTTCATGGACCAGAACAACCCGCTCTCCGAGATCACCCACAAGCGCCGCGTCTCCGCACTCGGCCCAGGTGGTCTGACCCGTGAGCGCGCCGGCTTCGAAGTCCGTGACGTACACCCGACCCACTACGGCCGCGTGTGCCCGATCGAGACCCCTGAAGGTCCGAACATCGGTCTGATCAACTCCCTGGCGGCCTATGCCCGCACCAACCAGTACGGCTTCCTGGAAAGCCCGTACCGCGTGGTGAAGGAAGGCGTTGTCAGCGACGACATCGTGTTCCTGTCGGCCATCGAAGAAGCCGATCACGTCATCGCCCAGGCTTCGGCCGCGATGAACGAAAAGAAGCAGCTGATCGATGAGTTGGTAGCCGTTCGTCACCTGAACGAATTCACCGTCAAGGCGCCGGAAGACGTCACCCTGATGGACGTTTCGCCGAAGCAGGTAGTCTCGGTCGCAGCGTCGCTGATTCCGTTCCTCGAGCACGACGACGCCAACCGTGCGTTGATGGGTTCGAACATGCAGCGTCAGGCCGTACCGACCCTGCGTGCCGACAAGCCGCTGGTAGGTACCGGCATGGAGCGCAACGTCGCCCGTGACTCCGGGGTTTGCGTGGTTGCTCGCCGCGGTGGTGTGATCGACTCGGTCGACGCCAGCCGTATCGTTGTCCGCGTTGCCGACGACGAAGTGGAAACCGGCGAAGCAGGTGTGGATATCTACAACCTGACCAAGTACACCCGTTCGAACCAGAACACCTGCATCAACCAGCGTCCGCTGGTGAGCAAGGGTGACAAGGTTCAGCGTGGCGACATCATGGCCGACGGCCCGTCCACCGACATGGGTGAACTGGCACTGGGTCAGAACATGCGCATCGCGTTCATGGCGTGGAACGGCTTCAACTTCGAAGACTCCATCTGCCTGTCCGAGCGTGTGGTCCAGGAAGACCGCTTCACCACGATCCACATCCAGGAACTGACCTGTGTGGCGCGTGACACCAAGCTTGGCCCAGAGGAAATCACCGCGGACATCCCGAACGTGGGTGAGGCTGCGCTGAACAAGCTGGACGAAGCCGGTATCGTCTACGTGGGTGCCGAAGTCGGCGCTGGCGATATCCTGGTCGGCAAGGTAACGCCAAAAGGCGAAACCCAGCTGACGCCGGAAGAAAAACTGCTGCGCGCAATCTTCGGTGAGAAGGCCAGCGACGTCAAAGACACCTCCCTGCGCGTGCCGACCGGCACCAAGGGCACCGTCATCGACGTCCAGGTCTTCACCCGTGATGGCGTCGAGCGCGACAGCCGCGCCCTGGCCATCGAGAAGATGCAGCTGGACGAGATCCGCAAGGACCTCAACGAAGAGTTCCGCATCGTTGAAGGCGCGACCTTCGAGCGTCTGCGTTCTGCCCTGAACGGCCAGGTGGTCGACGGTGGCGCGGGCCTGAAGAAAGGCACCGTGATCACCGATGACGTCCTGAGCGGTCTGGAGCACGGCCAGTGGTTCAAACTGCGCATGGCCGAAGATGCACTGAACGAGCAGCTGGAAAAGGCTCAGCAGTACATCGTCGATCGCCGTCGCCTGCTGGACGACAAGTTCGAAGACAAGAAGCGCAAGCTGCAGCAGGGCGATGACCTGGCTCCAGGCGTACTGAAGATCGTCAAGGTCTACCTGGCAATCCGCCGTCGCATCCAGCCGGGTGACAAGATGGCCGGTCGTCACGGTAACAAGGGTGTCGTCTCGGTAATCATGCCGGTCGAAGACATGCCGCACGACGCCAACGGTACTCCGGTCGACGTCGTACTGAACCCGCTGGGCGTACCTTCGCGTATGAACGTCGGTCAGATTCTCGAAACCCACCTGGGCCTCGCGGCCAAGGGCCTGGGCGAGAAGATCGACCGCATGATCGAAGAGCAGCGTAAAGCCGCTGAGCTGCGTACCTTCCTCACCGAGATCTACAACGAAATCGGTGGTCGTCAGGAGAACCTGGAAGAGTTCACCGACGAAGAGATCCTCGCCCTGGCGAACAACCTGAAGAAAGGCGTGCCTATGGCTACTCCGGTCTTCGACGGTGCCAAGGAGCGTGAGATCAAGGCCATGCTGAAACTGGCAGACCTGCCGGAAAGCGGCCAGATGGTGCTGTTCGATGGCCGTACCGGCAATAAGTTCGAGCGTCCTGTGACCGTGGGTTACATGTACATGCTCAAGCTGAACCACTTGGTGGACGACAAGATGCACGCGCGTTCCACTGGTTCCTACAGCCTGGTTACCCAGCAGCCGCTGGGTGGTAAGGCGCAGTTCGGTGGTCAGCGTTTCGGGGAGATGGAAGTGTGGGCGCTGGAAGCATACGGCGCGGCATACACCCTGCAAGAAATGCTCACAGTGAAGTCGGACGACGTGAACGGCCGTACCAAGATGTACAAGAACATCGTGGATGGCGATCACCGTATGGAGCCGGGCATGCCCGAGTCCTTCAACGTGTTGATCAAAGAGATCCGTTCGCTCGGTATCGATATCGATCTGGAAACCGAATAACACGTGACGCGAAGGGGAGTGGGCAGGTAATGCCCGCTCCCTGCTCCGCCAGGAGGAAAGGCCTTGAAAGACCTACTGAATTTGCTGAAAAACCAGGGTCAAGTCGAAGAGTTCGACGCCATCCGCATCGGTCTGGCGTCGCCTGAAATGATCCGTTCGTGGTCGTTCGGTGAAGTTAAGAAGCCGGAAACCATCAACTACCGTACGTTCAAGCCTGAGCGTGACGGCCTGTTCTGCGCCAAGATCTTTGGCCCAGTCAAGGACTACGAGTGCCTGTGCGGTAAGTACAAGCGCCTGAAGCACCGTGGCGTGATCTGCGAGAAGTGCGGCGTTGAAGTCGCCCTGGCCAAGGTTCGTCGTGAGCGCATGGCGCACATCGAACTGGCTTCGCCGGTTGCCCACATCTGGTTCCTGAAGTCGCTGCCGTCCCGTATCGGCTTGCTGATGGACATGACCCTGCGTGATATCGAGCGCGTGCTCTATTTCGAGAGCTATGTCGTTATCGATCCGGGCATGACCACCCTCGAGAAGGGTCAGCTGCTCAACGACGAACAGTACTTCGAAGCGCTGGAAGAGTTCGGTGACGACTTCGACGCCCGCATGGGTGCCGAGGCTGTCCGCGAGCTGCTGCACGCTATCGACCTGGAGCACGAGATCGGCCGCCTGCGCGAAGAGATTCCGCAGACCAACTCGGAAACCAAGATCAAGAAGCTGTCCAAGCGCCTGAAGCTGATGGAAGCTTTCCAGGGCTCGGGCAACCTGCCTGAGTGGATGGTCCTGACCGTCCTGCCAGTACTGCCGCCGGACCTGCGTCCGCTGGTACCGCTGGATGGCGGCCGCTTCGCGACCTCCGACCTGAACGACCTGTATCGTCGGGTGATCAACCGTAACAACCGTCTGAAGCGCCTGCTCGATCTGTCGGCGCCGGACATCATCGTGCGCAACGAAAAGCGCATGCTGCAGGAAGCGGTCGACGCCCTGCTGGACAACGGCCGTCGCGGTCGCGCCATCACCGGCTCGAACAAGCGTCCGCTGAAGTCCCTGGCCGACATGATCAAAGGTAAGCAAGGTCGCTTCCGTCAGAACCTGCTCGGTAAGCGCGTGGACTACTCCGGCCGTTCGGTAATTACCGTTGGTCCGACCCTGCGTCTGCACCAGTGCGGTCTGCCGAAGAAGATGGCCCTCGAGCTGTTCAAGCCGTTCATTTTCGGCAAGCTGGAAATGCGTGGTCTGGCGACCACCATCAAGGCCGCCAAGAAGATGGTCGAGCGCGAGCTGCCAGAGGTGTGGGACGTCCTTGCCGAAGTGATTCGCGAACACCCCGTACTGCTCAACCGTGCACCGACCCTGCACCGTCTGGGTATCCAGGCCTTTGAACCGGTTCTGATCGAAGGCAAGGCCATCCAGCTGCACCCGCTGGTCTGCGCCGCGTACAACGCCGACTTCGACGGTGACCAGATGGCCGTTCACGTGCCGCTGACCCTGGAAGCCCAGCTCGAAGCGCGCGCGCTGATGATGTCGACCAACAACATCCTGTCGCCAGCCAACGGTGAGCCAATCATCGTTCCGTCGCAGGACGTTGTACTGGGTCTGTACTACATGACCCGTGAAGCCATCAATGCCAAGGGCGAAGGTCGCGTGTTCGCCGACCTGCAGGAAGTCGACCGCGTATTCCGCGCCGGCGAAGCGGCCCTGCACGCGAAAATCAAGGTCCGTATCAACGAGACCGTGAAAGAGCGCGACGGCTCCATCGTCAAGAACACCCGTATTGTCGACACCACTGTCGGCCGTGCGCTGCTGTTCCAGGTTGTGCCTGCCGGCCTGCCGTTCGACGTGGTCAACCAGTCGATGAAGAAAAAGGCGATCTCCAAGCTGATCAACCAGTGCTACCGCGTGGTTGGTCTGAAAGAGACCGTGATCTTCGCCGACCAGCTGATGTACACCGGTTTTGCTTATTCGACCATTTCCGGCGTTTCGATCGGCGTCAACGACTTCGTGATCCCGGACGAGAAAGCCCGCATCATCGGTACCGCCACCGACGAAGTGAAGGAAATCGAGAGCCAGTACGCCTCCGGCCTGGTTACCCAGGGCGAGAAGTACAACAAGGTCATCGACTTGTGGTCCAAGGCGAACGACGAAGTGTCCAAGGCGATGATGGCCAACCTCTCGAAAGAGAAGGTCGTCGACCGCGAGGGCAAGGAAGTCGAGCAAGAGTCCTTCAACTCGATGTACATGATGGCCGACTCCGGTGCGCGTGGTTCCGCTGCCCAGATTCGTCAGCTGGCCGGTATGCGTGGCCTGATGGCCAAGCCGGACGGCTCGATCATCGAGACGCCGATCACCGCGAACTTCCGTGAAGGTCTGAGCGTACTGCAGTACTTCATCTCGACCCACGGTGCTCGTAAGGGTCTGGCGGATACCGCACTGAAGACTGCTAACTCCGGTTACCTGACTCGTCGTCTGGTAGACGTGGCGCAGGATCTGGTGGTTACCGAGATCGACTGCGGCACCGACCAGGGCCTGCTGATGACCCCGCACATCGAGGGCGGTGACGTTGTCGAGCCGCTGGGTGAGCGTGTACTGGGTCGTGTCATCGCCCGTGACGTGTTCAAGCCAGGCACCGAGGACGTCATCGTTCCGGCCGGTACCCTGGTGGATGAGCAGTGGGTCGAGTTCATCGAGCTGAACAGCATCGATGAAGTGGTCGTGCGTTCGCCGATCAACTGCGAAACCCGCTACGGCATCTGCGCCAAGTGCTACGGTCGCGACCTGGCTCGCGGTCACCAGGTGAACATCGGTGAAGCTGTCGGCGTTATCGCTGCACAGTCGATCGGTGAGCCGGGTACCCAGCTGACCATGCGTACGTTCCACATCGGTGGTGCTGCAAGCCGTACCTCGGCTGCCGACAGCGTCCAGGTGAAGAACGGCGGTATGGTGCGTCTGCACAACCTGAAGCAGGTCGAGCGTGCCGACGGCAACCTGGTTGCCGTATCGCGTTCCGGCGAGCTGGCCATTGCCGATGAATTCGGTCGTGAGCGTGAGCGTTACAAGCTGCCTTACGGTGCGGTGATTTCGGTCAAGGAAGGTGAGAAGGTCGAAGCTGGCGCCATCGTCGCCAAGTGGGACCCGCACACCCACCCGATCGTTACCGAGCTCAAAGGTACCGTGACCTTCGTGGGCATGGAAGAAAACATCACCATCAAGCGCCAGACCGACGAACTGACCGGCCTGACCAACATTGAAGTGATGGACGTCAAGGATCGCCCTGCCGCCGGCAAGGAAATCCGTCCGGCGATCAAGATGGTCGACGCCAACGGCAAGGACCTGTACCTGCCAGGCACCGACGTGCCTGCCCAGTACTTCCTGCCGGCCAACGCCCTTGTCGGCGTGGCTGACGGTGCCCAGATCGGCGTCGGTGACGTTATCGCGCGTATCCCGCAAGAAACGTCGAAGACCCGTGACATCACCGGTGGTCTGCCACGCGTTGCCGACCTGTTCGAAGCGCGTCGTCCGAAAGAAGCCTCGATCCTGGCTGAAGTCAGTGGCACCATCGCGTTCGGTAAAGAGACCAAGGGCAAGCGTCGTCTGGTCATCACTCCGACCGACGGTAGCGATCCGTACGAAGAGCTGATTCCGAAGTGGCGCCACCTGAACGTCTTCGAAGGCGAACAGGTAAACCGCGGCGAAGTCATCTCCGACGGCCCGAGCGATCCGCACGACATCCTGCGTCTGCTGGGTGTGAGCGCGCTGGCGAAGTACATCGTCAACGAGATCCAGGACGTTTACCGTCTGCAAGGCGTGAAGATCAACGACAAGCACATCGAGACCATCCTGCGTCAGATGCTGCGCAAGGTCGAGATCTCCGAGTCGGGCGATTCCAGCTTCATCAAGGGCGACCAGATGGAACTGACTCAGGTACTGGTAGAGAACGAGCGTCTCGCCAGCGAAGACAAGTTCATCTCCAAGTTCACCCGTGTGCTGCTGGGTATCACCAAGGCCTCGCTGTCCACCGAATCGTTCATCTCGGCGGCTTCCTTCCAGGAAACCACCCGCGTACTGACCGAAGCGGCGGTAACCGGCAAGCGCGACTACCTGCGCGGCCTGAAAGAGAACGTGGTCGTGGGTCGCCTGATCCCGGCCGGTACTGGTCTGGCCTACCACAGCGAGCGCAAGCGTCGCCGTGATGCCGACAAGCCGCTGCGTGTGAGCGCCAGTGAGGTGGAAGCCGCACTGACCGAAGCGCTGAACTCCAGCGGTAACTAAGTGCAGGGCAGGGCCCCGGCAAGCCTCTAGCGATCATCGGCGACATGAATTGTTGCCGATGATCGGGCGAGGAGGGCCGGGGCCTCGTCTTGACTGGGTGCAAGATCCTCTTTAGACTTTTGTACCCTTAAATTTGGTGAGGCTCCGTCTCGCCAATTTTTGGCTTTCTTGCAAGACAATAGAGTCGCAAGACAATCAGTGGAGCTAGTAGATGGCAACTATCAACCAGCTGGTACGTCAGCCGCGTAAGCGTTCGGTCGAGAAGTCCGACGTTCCTGCGCTGCAGAACTGCCCGCAGCGTCGTGGCGTGTGCACCCGTGTGTACACCACCACGCCGAAAAAACCTAACTCGGCACTGCGTAAAGTATGCCGTGTGCGTCTGACCAACGGTTTCGAGGTTTCCTCGTACATCGGCGGTGAAGGCCACAACCTGCAAGAGCACAGCGTCGTCCTGATCCGTGGCGGCCGTGTAAAAGACTTGCCAGGTGTTCGTTACCACACCGTTCGCGGCTCTCTGGATACTTCGGGCGTCAAAGGCCGTAACCAGGGGCGTTCGAAGTACGGTACCAAGCGTCCGAAGTAATCGGTCGTTTGCAGACATCCATTTTTTTGAGTCGATAAGAGTAAGGTCGGGCAGGGGTCGAAGACCCACGTCCCGGGCTAACCTGAAGACCGTTTGAGGGCTTATCATGCCAAGACGTCGTGTAGCAGCAAAACGTGAGATCCTGGACGATCCGAAGTACGGATCCCAGATCCTCGCCAAGTTCATGAACCACGTGATGGAAAGCGGCAAGAAGGCCGTAGCCGAGCGCATCGTTTACGGTGCCCTGGATACCGTCAAAGCACGCAAGAACAGCGACCCCCTGGAAATCTTCGAGAAAGCTCTCGACGCCATCGCTCCGCTGGTCGAAGTAAAGTCCCGCCGTGTCGGCGGTGCCACTTACCAGGTTCCGGTTGAAGTTCGTCCGTCCCGTCGTAACGCTCTGGCAATGCGCTGGCTCGTAGACTACGCCCGCAAGCGCGGCGAGAAGTCGATGGCTCTGCGCCTGGCTGGCGAGCTGCTGGATGCTGCTGAAGGCAAGGGTGCTGCAGTCAAGAAGCGTGAAGACGTTCACCGTATGGCTGAAGCCAACAAAGCGTTCTCGCACTACCGCTTCTAATTCAAGCATCAATCATTTTGCGAGGGCTTTATGGCTCGTACTACAGCAATTAACCGCTACCGTAACATCGGTATCTGCGCGCACGTTGACGCGGGCAAGACTACCACTACCGAGCGGATCCTGTTCTACACAGGTCTGAGCCACAAGATGGGCGAGGTGCATGACGGCGCCGCGACCACCGACTGGATGGTGCAGGAGCAGGAGCGCGGTATCACCATTACCTCCGCTGCCGTTACCACCTTCTGGAAAGGTTCCCGTGGTCAGTACGACAACTACCGCGTAAACGTCATCGATACCCCCGGCCACGTTGACTTCACCATTGAAGTAGAGCGTTCGCTGCGTGTGCTCGACGGCGCGGTCGTTGTATTCTGCGGTACCTCCGGCGTTGAGCCACAGTCCGAAACCGTATGGCGTCAAGCCAACAAGTACGGCGTTCCACGTGTTGTCTACGTGAACAAGATGGACCGTGCTGGTGCCAACTTCCTGCGCGTTGTCGGCCAGATCAAGAACCGCCTGGGTCACACCCCGGTCCCGGTCCAGCTGGCTATCGGTGCAGAAGACGACTTCCAGGGTCAGGTTGACCTGATCAAGATGAAAGCCATCTACTGGAACGACGACGACAAAGGTACTACCTACCGTGAGGAAGAGATTCCTGCCGAGCTGGTGGACCTGGCCAACGAATGGCGCAACAACATGGTCGAGGCTGCTGCCGAGGCCAACGAAGAGCTGATGAACAAGTACCTTGAAGAAGGTGACCTGTCCGTCGAAGACATCAAGGCTGGTCTGCGCGCCCGTACCCTGGCGAGCGAGATCGTTCCTGCTGTCTGCGGTTCCTCGTTCAAGAACAAGGGCGTTCCCCTGGTTCTCGACGCCGTTATCGACTTCCTGCCCGCTCCGACCGAAATCCCGGCGATCAAGGGTATCCACCCTGACCTGATCGACGTGCCGAAGGATGAAGTCACTCCAGAGCAGTACGATGAGCGTCCTGCTGACGACAACGAGCCGTTCTCGGCCCTGGCGTTCAAGATTGCCACCGACCCGTTCGTGGGTACTCTGACCTTCGTTCGCGTCTACTCGGGCTTCCTGACCTCCGGTGACTCCGTCATCAACTCGGTCAAGGGCAAGAAAGAGCGCGTTGGTCGTATGGTGCAGATGCACGCCAACCAGCGTGAAGAGATCAAGGAAGTACGCGCTGGCGACATCGCTGCTCTGATCGGCATGAAGGACGTCACCACCGGTGACACCCTGTGCAACGCCGACAAGCCGATCATCCTCGAGCGTATGGACTTCCCTGAGCCGGTAATTTCGCTCTCCGTAGAGCCGAAAACCAAGGCTGACCAGGAGAAGATGGGTATCGCACTGGGCAAGCTGGCTCAGGAAGACCCGTCGTTCCGCGTCAAGACCGACGAAGAAACCGGCCAGACCATCATCTCCGGTATGGGTGAGCTGCACCTGGACATCCTCGTTGACCGCATGAAGCGCGAGTTCAACGTCGAGTGCAACGTCGGCAAGCCGCAGGTTTCCTACCGCGAGAAGATCACCAAGTCCAACGTCGAGATCGAAGGCAAGTTCGTTCGTCAGTCGGGTGGTCGTGGTCAGTTCGGTCACTGCTGGATCCGTTTCTCGGAGCCGGACGTCGACGAGAAGGGCAACATCACCGAAGGTCTGGTGTTCACCAGCGAAGTCGTTGGTGGTGTGATTCCTAAGGAATTCATCGCCCCGATCCAGAAGGGTATCGAAGAGCAGATGAAAAACGGCGTTGTTGCCGGCTATCCGCTGCTCGGCCTGAAGGCTACCGTATTCGACGGTTCGTACCACGATGTCGACTCCAACGAAATGGCGTTCAAGATCGCCGCTTCGATGGCGACCAAGCAACTGGCCCAGAAGGGCGGTGGCGTGGTCCTTGAGCCGATCATGAAGGTCGAAGTTGTAACCCCGGAAGACTACCTGGGTGACGTGATGGGTGACCTGAGCCGTCGTCGCGGGATGATCCAGGGTAATGAAGACTCGGTGTCCGGCAAGGTAATCACTGCTGAGGTACCGCTCGGAGAGATGTTCGGTTACGCAACCGACGTTCGTTCCATGTCTCAGGGTCGCGCAAGCTACTCCATGGAATTCTCCAAATACGCCGAAGCTCCGTCGAACATCGTCGAAGCACTCGTTAAAAAACAAGGCTAATCCCCTTTAGGCAAGAGGTTCACTGTCGTGGCTAAAGAAAAATTTGATCGTTCCCTTCCCCACGTTAACGTCGGCACCATCGGCCACGTTGACCACGGTAAGACCACTCTGACCGCAGCGCTGACCCGCGTCTGCTCCGAAGTTTTCGGTTCGGCCGTTGTTGAGTTCGACAAGATCGACTCGGCTCCGGAAGAAAAAGCGCGCGGTATCACCATCAACACCGCTCACGTCGAGTACAACTCGAACATTCGTCACTAC
>NZ_JBLIYX010000034.1:0-26351 GCF_057480955.1 Pseudomonas sp. P65(2024) | reverse complement strand
GTCTCCGAAGTAAAAGCACCCTGCGAAAGCGTACGCCTCGCAGGGTGCCGGGGTGACCATCTCATTAAGTAACCCGCCGTAAGGGCGGAAAGGTGACTATGCGTCGACATCGCAAATGAATGCGCATACAACTATAAAAACAATCACCGCCCAGACTCAGAAACTCAGAAACTCAGAAACTCAGAAACTCAGAAACTCAGAAACTCAGAAACTCAGAAACAAAAAACATGACAAACTAACCCGACTCCAACAGCAAGGCCCCACCCCACCATGTTCTACCGCCTGGCCGCCGACACCCTGGTCCTGTTCCACCTCTCGTTCATCCTGCTGGTCCTGTTCGGCGGCCTGCTGGTGCTCTGGCGCAGCCGCGCCCTGCTGATCCACCTCCCCGCCCTCGCCTGGGGCCTGGCCGTGGAAGGCCTGCACCTGGAGTGCCCCCTGACCGACTGGGAAAACCACCTGCGCAAAGCCGCCGGCGACGCCGGCTACCACGGCGGCTTCGTCGAACACTACATCTGGCCAGTGATCTACCCCGCCGGCTTGACCCCGCAAATCCAGCTGTGGCTGGGCACCATCGTACTGCTGCTCAACCTCGGCATCTACGCCTGCGTGCTCTGGCGCCTAGCGCGTCGCCACCACGAATAACCGCGGGAACGGCAACAACACCCGACCATCGCTGGCCGGCGGGTAGTCACGCTGCATGGCCTGCAAGTAAAGCTGCAGGAAACTCGCCTGCTCCTGCTCATCCAACCGCGCCAGGTAAGGCCGCAACGCCGAGCCCTTGAACCACTCCACCACCGCTTCGGCGCCGCCGACCAGCGGGTGGTGATAGGTGGTGCGCCAGACATCCACCCGCGCGCACAGCGGGCTGAGCAGGTCGTAGTAGAACCCGGCGTTGTGCCGCGGCGGCAGGCTGAAATCGGCGAACTTCGCGGCCCAGGGCCCCTGGCTGGCGATCTCGCTCAACCGGCGGTGCGCCGGCTCGTCGAGGTTATCGGGGGTCTGCACGGCCAGGCTGGCGCCCTCGCCCAGTTGCCGCACCAGGTGCGGGTAGAGGCTGGCGTGGTCCGGCACCCACTGCAAAGACGCGTTGGCCAGGATCAGGTCCTGGGGCTCGTGGGCGGTCCAGCTGGCGATCTCGCCAATCTCGCAACGCACCCGTGGAATGCTCAGCCGTGGCCGCTGCCGGGCCTTGTCGATCATGTCCGGATCGCTGTCCAGGGCCAGGACCTGGGCATCGGGGCAGCGCTGCAGCAACACCTCGGTGGAGTTGCCCGGGCCGCAGCCAAGGTCCGTGGCATGCCGCGCCGGACGCGCCGGCACGGCGGCCAGCAGATCACGCACGGCGCGGGTGCGTTCATCCTCGAACAACGAATACTGGGTGGCGGACCAGGCCATGGGCGACTCCTAGTAGGGCAATTATGTGCAGCATAAGCCATGTCGGCATGCTGCAACGTAAGGATGATCTGACTGGCAAACAAGGTTTTGCCAATAAACGAAAACGGCCGGTCCCTCGAAAGGGACCGGCCGTTGCCAAAGGCACCAGCGCAATCAGTGACGCTTGGCGCTACGGATCTGGTGCACCACGCCCATGACCACCACGATGGCTGCGGCGATACCGGTGGAAATCACCAGGATCTGGTAGTCAGGCATGAAGGCCATGGTCACCAGGGCCGCCACGATGAACACGATCACCAGGTAGGTCAGCCATGGGAACAGCCACATCTTCAGGCGCACTTCCTTGCCCTCGGCGATCAGCTTGCGGCGCATGCGCAGCTGCGAGAAGGCGATCACCAGGTACACCAGCAGGGCAATCATGCCAGTGGTGTTCATCAGGGTTTCCAGCACGTCCTTTGGCCGCAGGGTGTCACTGAAGTTGATCAGCGCGCAGAACACCGCCACCAGGCACGAGCCGATGATCGCGTTCACCGGGACGCCGGTACCGGTGCGGGTGAACGTGAACAGGCGCGGCGCGTCGCCACGCTGAGCCAGGGAGAACAGCATGCGCGAAGCGGTGTAGTGGCCGGAGATCAGGCAGCTGCTCACCGAGGTGAGCACCACGAAGTTCATCAGCAGCTCGGCATACGGCACGCCCAGCAGTTCCAGGGTACGGCGGTAGGCACCATAGCCGGAGACACCCAGTTGCGGGTCGTTCCACGGCACCAGGCAGACGATCAGGAAGATCGAGCCGACGTAGAACAGGCACACACGCCACACCACCGAGTTGGTCGCCTTGACGATCTGGGTGGCCGGGTCCTTCGCCTCTGAGGCGGCAATGGTGACGATCTCGGCGCCGAGGAAAGCGAACATCACCCCCAGCAAGGCGCCGATCACCGTGGTGATGCCGTTGGGCATGAAGCCTTCGGCGGTCAGGTGGGTAATACCGCGCACTTCACCGAACTGCCAGATGTTCATCACCGCGGCGGTGCACACCACCAGGAAGCAGACGATCGCCACCACCTTGATCAGCGCGAACCAGAACTCGAACTCGCCATAGTGCTTGACGTTGAAGAAGTTGACGGTGATCAGCAGCAGCGTCGTGGCCAGCACGAACACGTTGACGCTCACGTCGGGGAAGAAACCGTGCAGGATCTTGCCCGCCACGTAGGCCTCCCAGGCCATGAGGATCACCCAGTACCACCAGTACAGCCAGCCGATGGTGAAACCGGCCCAGCGGCCAATGGCGCGGTCGGCGTAGGTGGAGAACGAGCCGGTGTCCGGCGAGGAGGTCGCCATTTCGCCGAGCATACGCATGATCAGCACCACCAGGATGCCGCCGGCGAGGTACGCCAGCACAGCGGCCGGGCCGGCGCTGTGGATGACACTGCCGGAACCGACGAACAAGGCGCCGCCGATCACCCCGGCGATGGACATCATCGTCAGGTGGCGCGACTTGAGCGAGGCACTGAGCTTGCTCTCGTGCCCGTCCTTCGCGGTGGTGGATGTGGATGTTGCGTCCATCAGTTATTTACCCCGTGCTTCTTTTTATCCAAGGAAAAACTGTGAAACCCCGATGGTTATCGGTCTCACCTGTACATCAGTGCTACTGCGGGCAGGGAGGTGTGCGCGAGCACACGCAGGCCATCCGTGGCGGCCTGCTTACGCGGCCAGAGGCAACCCTCTGGACGAACTGAACCATGCTGGGGACGGACGAGAGGCGTCCGGCCAGGCGAAAGGAAGGTGCGGGGCAAACCCCGACGGCAAAGCAGCGATGTTGTGATTATTCATGGCGCTGGTACGTGCTGTGTTGGCTATATCTGACACGTAATGTAAAAATGTCGAACACATAGAGCCATGCACAGCGGCATGAAAAACGCACTGCACTGTACAGGCCGCCGATGCAATACACCCGCGATACCCCTGCAGGCGCCTGGCGCCGCGCACACCTGAAGGCCCCCGAATGCTCCAGCTCCATCCGGACTCCTCCACACCGCTGGTCAACCAGATCATCGACGGACTGCGCGCGCTGATCGACGACCAGACGCTCAAGCCCGGGGCCAAGATCCCGTCGATCCGGGCGTTCGCCTCGACCTACTCGGTGAGCACCTTCACCGTGGTCGAGGCCTACGACCGGCTGGTGGCCCAGGGCTTGCTGGTAAGCAAGGGCAATGCGGGGTTCTTCGTCAATCGTGCGGCGAACGAGCTACTGGAAAAGCACAACGTCGAGGTCGACACCAGTCGCCCCACCTTCAATTCCGAGTGGTACCTGCAACAGATCTTCGAGATCCGTCAGTTGCCGTTCAAGCCCGGTTGCGGCTGGCTGCCCAACGACTGGATGTACGAGGAAGGTCTGCGTCGCGGCCTGCGCCAGGTGGCTGGCAGCCCGCTGGAGCTGTCCGGCTATGGCGACCCCCTGGGCCTGCCGGAGCTGCGCGCGCTGACCGCGCAGAACCTGCAGCAGGAACTGTCGATCGTCGCCAACCCGGCGCAGCTGATGCTCACCCACGGCGCCAGCCAGGCTCTGGACCTGGCCGTGCGCACCCTGGTGCGCCCCGGCGACGTGGTGCTGGTGGACGACCCCGGCTACCCCAACCTGATGAGCATCCTGCGCACCCAGGGCGCCACCCTGGTGGGTGTGCCGCGTACCCCGGCGGGCTACGACCTCGACCAGCTCGAGCGCCTGTTGGCCCACCACCGCCCCACGGCGTTCTTCACCCAGCCGCACCTGCACAGCCCGACCTGCTCGCGCACCCCGCTGGCGCAACTGCACCGCCTGCTGCAACTGGCCAGCCAGCATGGCTTCCGGCTGGTGGAGAACAACCTCTACGCCGACATGATCGCCGACCCGCTGCCGTGCCTGGCCAGCCTCGACCACCTGCAGCAGGTGGTGTACGTGGGCAGCTACTCGAAAAGCATCTCGCCCAACGTGCGGGTCGGCTACCTACTGGCGAACCCCGAACTGACCCAGCAACTGCTGCACCTGAAGATGCGCTCAGGCCTGACCACCTCGCAGGTGATGGAGCGGGTGGTGTACGCCGCAATCATCGACGGTCGCTGGCGCAAGCACCTCAAGCGCCTGCGCCAGCGCTTGGCCGAGGCGCATCAGGAAGTGGGGCGGCACCTGCACCGGCTGGGCTTCGAGCTGTTCATCGAATCGGACGAGGGGATGTATATTTGGACCCGCCATCCGGCGATCCCCGACAGCGCCGCGCTGCTGGACGATGCCCTGGAGAAAGGCATCATGCTCGGGCCCGGACAGCTATTCATGGTAGATGCCAAGGCCACCGGGTGGATGCGCTTCAATGTGGCGTTCAGCACCGATCCGGCGATGTGGGAGTTGTTGGAGAAGGTGCTGGTCAAGCATGTTCGCCGGGGCGGGGTGTAACACCCCTATCACCGCAATCGCGGGGCAAGCCCGCTCCCACAGGTTGTATCACAACAGTGGGAGCGGGCTTGCCCCGCGATAGTCCTATCGCCAATCCCGCTTTTCAGAGAAGAACGCCCGCGCATTCGCGTCCAGGCTCTCAAGGTGATACCCCCCCTCTTGCACAATCAGGCAGGGCAACCGCAGCGCCCGAATACGTTCCCCCAGCCGCGCAAAACCGTCGGTCGTCACCGCCACCTTGCTCTGCGGATCCAGCTCGTAGATATCGAACCCCAACGACAACACCAGCACCTCGGCGCCAAAGTTCTTCACCGCTTGCAACGCAACCTCCAGTTGCGCCATGAAGTCCGCTTCACTCGCCCCGTGGGCCATCGGCAGATTGAGATTGCAGCCCTCCCCCGCGCCTTGGCCACGCTCGTCCGCAAAGCCGGCCACGCCGGGGTAGAAGTTGGTCGGGTCACCGTGCACCGAGACATACAGCACATCGTCGCGCTCGTAGAAGATCTCCTGGATGCCCTGCCCGTGGTGCATGTCGGTGTCCAGGATCGCCACGCGGCCGTAGCGACTTCGCAATACCTGGGCGGCCACGGCGGCATTGTTGAGGTAGCAGAATCCACCGGCGGCATCGTAACGGGCATGATGCCCCGGCGGCCGGCACAAAGCGTAAGCGGCGGGTTCACCATCGAGAATCGCCTGGGCGCCCGCCACCGCGCTCTGCGCCGACCAGTAGGCCGAGCGCCAGGTGTGCTCGCCCACCGGGCAGCTGCCATCGGCCAGGTAGCGAGCAGCCTGGGCAAGAATGCCACGCAGGGCGTTGGGTTCGCGCACGAAGATGTTGGACATCACCTCGTCGCCCCAGTCCTCGGGCACCTCTTTCCAGCGCGCATGGGCTTGTTCGAGGAAACTCAGGTAGGCCTCGCCGTGTACGGCCTTGAGCGGTGCGAGGCCGGCGTCGGCAGGCTGGCGAATGTCGAAGCCCAGGCCCTTGGCGGCCTGCAACAGCCGCTGGGCGCGCTCGGGCACCTCCTGAGGGGTGCGCATCGCGCCACGGGAGTAATAGCTGCGCGGATGGTGCAGCAGTTGTTCGGGGTGGAAATAGCAGCGCATCAGGCCTCTCCTTCGTCAACCTGGCCGGCACGGGCCAGCACGGCGTTGAGCAATACATCGACGCCCTGGCGGGCATCGTCGGGCAACACGTCCTCGGCTTCGTTGTGGCTCAGCCCGCCGACGCAGGGGATGAACACCATCGCCGTGGGGCAGAAGCGCGCCAGCAGGATCGCGTCATGACCGGCGCCACTGACGATGGACTGCTGGCTGTAGCCCAGGCCATCCACCGCCTGCTGCACGACGGCCACGCACTGGGCATCGAACGGCGTGGCCGGGCTGACCCAGTGGCGCTCGATGCGCACGCTGAGGCCGCGCTGGTTGGCAATGGCCTGCAGTTGCAGGCTGATGTCGCGCTCCATCGCGTCGATGGCCGCGTCGCGGTGATGGCGCAGGTCGAGGGTGAAACGCACCACGCCCGGAATGGTGTTGCGCGACGACTTGGCGATGTTCAGCTCACCGACCGTGGTCAGGCCCTCGGGAGCGAAGTCCGTGGCCAGCTGCTCGATGGCCTGGATCATCCGCGCCACACCGTACAAGGCATCCTTGCGCAGCTTCATCGGCGTAGTGCCGGCATGGGCGGCCATGCCCTCGACGGTCACGTCGAGCCAGCGGATCGCCTGGCCGCCGCTGACCACGCCGATGCTGTTGGCGTTATCCTCGAGGATCGGGCCCTGCTCGATATGTGCCTCGAAATAGGCGTCCACGGCGCCACCCAGCGGACGCTGGCCGGCAAAGCCGGTGCGCGCCAGTTCATCGGCGACGCTGATGCCGTCGGCATCGCGGATCGCCAGGGCCTGCGCCAGCGGCAAGGTGCCGGTGAACACCGCCGAGCCGAACATGGCCGGGGTGAAACGGGCGCCCTCCTCATTGGTCCACACCGCGATCTCCAGCGGCTTGCGGGTACGGATGCCCAGGTCGTTCAGGCGGCGCACCACTTCAAGCCCTGCCAGCACGCCGTAGACGCCGTCGAAACGCCCGCCTTCGGGCTGGGTGTCGAGGTGGCTGCCCATCATCACCGGCGCGGCCTGCGGGTCGGTGCCTTGGCGACGGGCAAACAGGTTGCCGATGGCATCCACGCTCAGGCTCAAGCCGGCCTCGCGGCACCAGTGGCCGAACAGCTCGCGACCGGCCTTGTCCTCGTCGCTCAGGGCCAGGCGGCAGCTGCCGCCACGAGCGGTGGCGCCGACCTCGGCCATGGCCATCAGGCTCGCCCACAGGCGTTCGCCATTGCATTTCAACATTGCGGATACTCCAGATTCAGGCCAGCTCGAGCTGCCGGCTACGGGCGTACCGGCGCGTCAGCGCCAGCACGCAGACCAGGGAAGTGCAGGCGATCAGGCTGTAGAAGACCGCCATCGGCCACCATTGGCCGGTGAAGCTGTGCGCCAGCCAGGTGCCGATCAGCGGGGTCAGGCCCCCGGCGATGGCGCCGCAGACCTGATAGGCCAGGGAGATGGCGGTGTAGCGCACGCGGGTGTCGAACATGCCGCTGACATACCCGGCGATCACCGCGTAGAACGACGCCATGCACGCCGCCGCCAAGGCAATGCCGAGCACGATCAGCGGGCCTTCGCCACTGCTCACCAGCACGAACATCGGGTACGGCGAGGCCATCGCCAGCAGCGCGACCAGCGCCAGGAAGCGCGTGGCGCCGAGCCTTTCCGAGACCCAAGCGGCCAGGGGCTGCACGCAGAACTGGATGATCGCCACGAAGAACAGGCATTCGAGGATCAGCGAGCGCTCCAGGTGCAACTGCTGGGTGGTGTAGCTGATCATGAAGGTGTTGGTGAAGTAGACCCCGGCGATACCCAGCGTATTGGCGCCGATGCACAGCAACAGCGGCCGCCACGCGGTCCGAAGCACCTCCAGCACTGGCGCCTGCTCCTTGCGCCGGGCCTTCTCGGCCTGCGCGCGGCTGGCGAGGAACTCGGGCGATTCGTTGACCCCCAGGCGAATCGCCAGGCCCACCAGCAGCAACAGCGCGCTGGCCAGGAACGGCACACGCCAGCCCCAGCTCATCAGGTCGTCTTCCGGCAGGCGGGTGACCGCGCTGAACGCCAGCAACGACAGGATCAGGCCCGCCGGGCTGCCCAGCTGGGCGAACGAGGCGAAGAAATTGCGGCGCCCCTTGGGCGCATGCTCGCCGGCCATCAGCACTGCCCCGCCCCACTCGCCGCCCACGGCAATGCCCTGAACCACCCGCAGCAGGATCAACAGCACCGGCGCGGTCGCGCCGATCTGCGCGTAGGTCGGCAGCAGGCCGATGGCGACGGTGACCACGCCCATCATCAGCAGGGTGATGACCAGTGATTTCTTGCGACCGATGCGGTCACCGATGTGGCCGAAGACGATGCCGCCCAGGGGGCGGGCGAAGAAGCCCACGGCAAAGGTGCCGAAGGCGGCCATGGTGCTGAACAGGCTATTGTCGGAGGGGAAGAACAAGGCGCCGAATACCAGCGCGGCGGCGGTGGCGTAGATGTAGAAGTCGTACCACTCGATCATGGTGCCGATGAACGCGGCGGCGGCGGCACGGCGCGGTTGGGGCGAAGCGGCGGGCTTCATGGGTGGCTCCTTTGGTTGTTTTTCTGGCAGGAGTTTTTAGGACATGGCGACGCTCTGACGGCGCCTGCACTGCTGGAGATGATTCATCGCCAAAGCCTATAATTCAATTTTCTATTTATTATTCGAATTATTAGCCACACTTATTATCGAGCCCGACCATGCCCGACCGCCTGCTCAACGACCGCCTCGACTGGAACCTGCTGCGCACCTTCCGCGTCATCGGCCAGGAGCTGTCGATCAGCCGCGCCGCCGCCCGCCTGCACCTCACCCAGCCAGCCGTGAGCCAGGCGCTCAAGCGCCTCGAGGAACAGCTCGGACGCCAGCTCATCGCTCGTCGCGGCCCGCGCTTCGTGCTGACTGAGGTGGGCGAGCAACTGTTCCAGCTGGCCGGCGAGGTATACGGGCAGATGTCGCAGATCGGTGGCTTGCTGGAACAGCCGGCGGACGAGCTGGTAGGCAAGGTGCGCCTGCTGATGATCAGCCGCATCGTCAGCGAACGCTTCGATGATTTTCTCGCCGAGTTTCACCGCCAGCACCCGCGGGTGGAGCTGGAGATCGACGTGATGCGCAGCTCCGACATCGTCGCCGCGCTGCAGGAAAAGACAGCCACCGCCGGCCTGAGCCTCAACCGTCGGCCGCAGCCACGGCTGGAGCAACGGCTGTTCCTGCGCCAGCGCTACGCGTTCTTCTGCGGCAGGCACCACGGGCTGTTCGGCCAGGCCGAAGGCGATCTGCAACGGGAGAACTTTGTCAGTTTTACCAGCGACCAGATCGGCGGCATGCTTTCGCCGCTGACCATCTTCCGCGACCAGCAGGGCTTCGCCGGGCGCATCGTCGCCTCGTCACCGAGCCTGGAAGAGGTGCGCCGCCTGGTCATTGCCGGTTTCGGCATCGGCTGCCTGCCCGAACACGTGGTGGCGGAGGATGTAGACGCGGGGCTGCTGTGGAAACTGCCGCCGCACGAGGGCATTGCCGACGTGGACATCCACCTGCTGTGGAACAGGGACCAGCGCATGAGCCGTGCGGAAGGCCTGTTCATCGAGGCCTTGCTGTCGGCCTGTACACCAGCGACCTAGCTGGGATGCTGCAGACACTCAGCGATTGTAAGCCGAGCGGTAGGCCTGCCCGCGCTCACGCTTGCCTATCGCCACCACCACCACCACTACCCGATCATCCTCGACGCGGTAGACCAGTCGATAGCCGCTGGCCCTGAGCTTGATCTTGTAGTGGTTGGGCAAATCACGCAGCGCATCCACACCGACCTTGGGCGAGAGCAAGCGTTGCCGGAGCTTCTTTCTGGCCTGCTCACGCACGGTGTGCCCCAGCTTCTCCCACTCCTTCAGGGCCGAAGGCAGGAACTCGAGCCTATAGGTCATCCAGCTCGACCGGGATGCCTTTCTCTCCCGCGCGCGCCTTGACCAATGCCACCAGTTCGATATCTTCCAGTCGTTCCATCATCGCCTCGTAGAGTTCAGCGGGCACCATGTAGCCCATGACGCGATTATGGTTGAGGACTGCCACCGGTTTCCCCTGTGCATCGGCCATGACTGCCGTAGGATTCTTCTTTAATTCCGAGACACTGACAGTGACGTCGGCAAAGATGTTCTGCATGTTAATAGCCCTCATTCAAGCGCTATATTTTGGTCATAATTCAGGTCTTTTTCAAGCAAGGCTGCTACAGAGGATGCGAAATACTCGCTGTCCTCGCCCGCCCCAGCCACGCATACGCCAACGTCAGCAACCCCAGCACCAACCCGGCAAACACCGCCACCACCACCTGGCTGTAGCGCGCCAGCAGCGCCGGGAACCCCACCACTTCACGGGTCACCTGGATATCGGCGCTGCCGTCGGCATCGCGAATGCTGATCCCGCCCTGACGGATCTGCGAATAATCGGCATCGAAGTACACCCAGACCTTGCTTTCGCTCACCCCGTCGATGGCCGGCAGGTCGATGCTGCTGGTGGGCGTCGGCACCAGCGTGTCGTTGCCGGCGGCGTCACGCACCTGCACCAGGCCCTTGGCCGGCAAGCGGATGTGCACGGCCTTGAGCGGCACCTGCGCGGGGTTGTACAGCTCGATAAGCAGGCCGGTGCGGTGATCCACCAACCCGGCCTCGAACGGCCTGGCGAACAGGTGCAGGTACGGGGCCTGGGCCAGGTCGACCAGCTTGTCGATCTGCGGATGGCTGAGGGCGCCGGCGCCGATCTCGCTGATCTGCGAGTGCAACCGCTCATACTTGAGCAGGTCGTTGGCCTGGCTGATGCGCTCGCTGAACTGGCCCGGGTAGGTGAGATGGGCATAGGTCAGGCGTGCCTGCAGGCGGTCGTCATCGCGCAGCACCGCATAGAGCATGGCGGCGACGGCGACCAGGGCGAGCAGCCCCACCAGGGATTTACCGACTTTTTCCCAATTCACCTGAGGGTTCCTTGTTTTACGGGCGTGTCGAGAGGCAAGGCAGGCAAGGGTGCCAAGAACACCGGATTCGGGCAAGGGTTGGCTGCCTGAGGTGAAGCGGTCTTGCGTGATAGTCGGAATGTACGCTCCTACAGAGGTGGTGTTCAGCTTGATCAGCCCCGCGCCAGCAACCCCGGCACCGCCACGGCCAGCATCGCCACCCCGGACAAGGTCAGCAGCCCCAGCACGATCCGGCGAAACGCCCGCTCACTGATCCCCAGGTACAGCCGCGTGCCCAGCAGCGTCGGCACTGCCATCGCCAACACCACCACCGCGAACGCCGGCAGCAGCGCCGGGGTCACCAACCCGCTGCCCAGGTAGGTAAGCATGGTCACCGCCAGCATCGACAAGTTGAAGTTCTGGATCACCGCCCGCTGGGTATCGCGCTCGAACCCGCGCAGGGTGCACCAGAGCGTCGGCACGGTGCCGGTAAAGCCGCCGATGCCGCCCAGCACCCCGCCGACCATGCCCACCGCGCCATCGGCCAGGCGCCCGCCCTGCAGACGCGGCAGGCGCGGCGCCAGCAACATCAGTGGGCACCACACCACCAACAGCGTGCCGAACACCGCCTTGAACCACAGCATGTCCAGGTAAGGCAGCACCCACACACCCAGCGGAATCCCCGCCAGGCCACCGAGCACAAAGGGCCACAACAGCGACCAGCTGAAGCCCCGGCGCACGCTGAACACCGCGATCAACTGCCCGGTAAGGCTGCCGAATACCGTCAGCACCGCCGCCACCTTCGGTTCCAGTCCCCAGGCCCAGAACGACATGGCCACCATGCCGAAGGCAAAGCCTGACAAGCCTTGGACGAACCCGGCGACGATGGCGCCAAGGGCGATAAGGTAAAGCGGATCCATATGGGCTCCCGGTGACGATCGAAGGCATCGGGTGGGCAGCATTCCCCACCCAGCAGTGGGTGTCCAGCCCCAGGTTTGCGGCAATACCTTTAGCGTTTCTCGCCCTCACTCTCAGCAACATCTTGAAACAACTGGCGTTTGGCCATTTGCCGTTTGGCACAGCCGTTGCTGTGCCCTGCTCAAGGCACTTCGTCGCTCTTCGAGTGGCAACAGATGCCGGTCTGCATAACACGGGGCATACGGCAATGAACAAACCCGCTGAGACATCGACCCAGGTGTTCAGGTTGTCTACCGTTACGGCACTGCTGGTCAGCCTTGGGCTGGCCAGCGCGTTCGCCGGGTCGCTCGACGACGTCGGCCAGCCACCGCCTACCGATCCTTCCGCCTACAGCGAACCGCCCGTCACGCCAGTGGCCCAGGCGGCAGCGCTGGAAGACTTGAAATCGATGCCCGAGGCCAACGAGGGCTCGCTGGAACTGACCGATGGCGTCTATGGCAACCGCGCGACGGTGACCACCAACAACGTGCTGCCCCCCGCGCTGCAGACCTCGCGCAAATACCCCACCAACGGCAAGCCCAGCCCATTGTTCGGCGCCGAGCCGTTCACCCAGCAGTTGCTGCTGTTCGAGGAATTCGGTCCGGAGAAACTCGACCCGGCCACCCCGCCCTACGTCATGACCTTTCCGCCGCCCGTGGTCGGCGCGGCCCCCGCCCAGGACCCCGACTACGCGGCCCGCAGCAGCCCCAACGGCAACGCCCTGGAGGCGTTCCTGACCCAGCCGGGGCTGACGCCGTTCCCGTCGCAGTACGCCAACGTGCTCGACCGCAACCCGTGGAAGGCGCAGATCGAGATGTTCCTCAACCGCAGCGGGGTCGGTTCGCCCGCCGAAGGCCGTCCGCCAGGAAAGGGCTGGTCGCACCAGCGCTGGAACGAGTTCTACCCCCAGGCCGCGTTCAAGACCGCCCAGGCCGGGGCGCGCATCAACCAGGGCCTGCGCGATCGCAAGCAGTTGCACAACTATGCCAAGGGCGAATTCGCCCCGGGCGGGCTGTACTACCAGACCTCCGACATCCCCACCACCCTGGGCACCACCAAGGGCATCGACACCCGCTTCCACCCCAAGATGCCCCTGCAGGGCCACAAGGCGCTGTGGACCTTCGACGGCACCTTTCCACCCAAGCTGCTGATGGTGCGCTATGGCCAACCGGTGCTGATGCGCCACTACAACGCCTTGCCGATCGACCCTTCGGCCAACAACGGCTTTGGCCTGCATACCATCTCCACCCACGAGCACAATGGCCACTCGCCAGCCGAGAGCGACGGCTTCGCCAATGCCTACTTCTTCCCCGGCCAGTACTACGACTATCGCTGGCCGATCCAGCTGGCCGGCTACGACACCATCAACACCCGCGCCCAGGACCCGCGCGCGGCCTTCCCCTGCGCACCGGGCGAAACCCTGTTCGTCAACGACGCCTCCCCTGGCCTGAAGACCTGCGAGAACGGCAGCATCAAGATCCGCGGCGACTGGCGCGAGACCATGAGCACCCACTGGTTCCATGACCACATGCTCGATTTCACCGCGCAGAACGTCTACAAGGGCAATGCGGTGATGATGAACTACTACTCGGCCATCGACCGCGGCAACGAAGCCCTGCAGGATGGCGTCAACCTGCGCTTCCCCAGTGGCGCGGCGATGCCCTGGGGCAACCGCGACTACGACGTCAACCTGGTGATCGCCGACAAGGCCTGGGACGCCAACGGCCAGCTGTGGTTCAACCCGTTCAACACCGACGGCTTTCTCGGCGACCAGATCCTGGTCAACTGGCAGTACCAGCCCAAGCTCAAGGTGCGCGCGCGCAGCTACCGCTTCCGTATCCTCAACGGCTCGGTGTCGCGCTACTTCAAGTTTGCCGTCGTGCGTGAAATCGCCGGCAACAGCGGCGAGCTCAAGGGCCCGAGCGGTTCCAACGTCTCCTATGCCCGCGTGCCGTTCCACATGATCGCCAACGACGGCAACATCATGGAGCACGCGGTGCCATTCGACGGCACCCTGGACCTCAATGGCGACGGCAACCTGCAGGACAACAACGCCATCCTGCCGCTGCAGGGCATCGCCGAGCGCTACGACATCATCATCAATTTCGCCAGGAACGGGATCAAGGCCGGAGACAAGCTGTACTTCGTCAACCTCATGGAACACGACACCGGCAAGGGCCCGAAACAGGCCATTAACCTGGCCGACGTGCTGTCGGAAAAGTACAAGGCGGTCATCAAGCAGACCAGCAAGGGCCCGGAATGGGATGGCGGCGACCCGGTGGTCGGCAAGTTCATGCAGTTGATCGTGCAGCCGTATACCGGCCAGGACGTCAGCATGGACCCGAGCCTGTATGAACCGGCCAAACCCGGCAAGGCCGCGGGCTTGGTGATGATTCCCCTGCCCCTGGACCGCACCAGCGCCAGCGATCAGGTCAAGCTCAGGGCCGCCCGCCACCGCGAGTTCATCTTCGGCCGCTCCGATGGCACCGACAGCGCGCCCTGGACCATCAAGACCGACGGCGGCTTCGGCTACAGCATGGACCCGCGGCGCATCAACGCCGCCCCGCAACTGGCCAGCGAAGCCACCGACGGCGGTTTCAGCGGCGACGGCACCCTGGAGGTGTGGAAGATCAAGAACGGCGGCAATGGCTGGAGCCACCCGGTGCACGTGCACTTCGAGGAAGGGGTAATCCTCAGCCGTGACGGCAAGGCGCCGCCGGAATGGGAAAAATGGGCGCGCAAGGACGTCTACCGCATCGGCCCGGACGCTGATTCGTCGGAAGAAGTGGAAATGGCCATTCGCTTTCGCGAGTTCGCCGGCACCTACATGGAGCACTGCCACAACACCCAGCACGAGGACACCTCGATGCTGCTGCGCTGGGACCTGGAACACCCCGGCCAGTTCCAGATGATGCCGACGCCGCTGCCCGGCTGGGATGGCGTGGAATACGTCAACTCCGCCGCCCTGCCGACCTTCCGCACTGCCAGCAGTGGCTCCGGCAACGACGGCAACAAGCCGCCGGTGGCGGTGAACGACAGCGCCGCGACCATGGCCGGCAAGCCGATCGTGCTCAACGTGCTGGCCAACGACACCGACCCCGACGGCAACCTGCCGCTGAGCATCAGCAGCCTGGCCCAGCCCGACTCCGGCCAAGGCACGGTCAGCAGCAACGGCACGCAGCTCACCTACACCCCACCGGCCACCGTCGCCACGGCGTTCACCGCCAGCTTCACGTACGCCGCGCGCGACGCCAAGGGCCTCGAGTCGCTGGCGCCGGCCACGGTGAGCATCGCGGTCTCGCCAGCGGTGCCGATGGACGAGATCCAGGTCAGCAGCGCCACGGTGCAGTTGCGCAGCAACAACCGCTGGACCTGGGAAGTCTCCGGGACCACTTCGGTGGCCACCGGCAACAGCATCCGGATTTCCACCAACACCACCAGCGGGCCGCTCGACCTGGGCCTGGCGCCCTTGAGCAGCAGCGGCAGCGGCGCGCGCTGGAAGCTGTCGGTGATCACCACCGGCAGCGGCCCGGCGTCACCACCGGCGGTGACGGTGAAGTCGGCACTGGGGCAGAGCGTGACGGTGCCGCTGAGTATCAAGTGACGTCGTGCAAGGGGCCGCCAGGCGGCCCTTTCATGCCAACCCAAGAGGGTCAGACCATGCCCCGCCTCTGCCGCCTGCTGCTCCTGCTGCTCACCCTCGGCCTTTCCTGGTCGCTGCCCCCCAGCCCCCGCGCAACACCCTCCACCCCCTGGGGCGCCGACTACTTTCCGAACATCCCCTTGCTCACCCAGGACGGCCAACAGGTGCGCTTTTTCGACGACCTGATCAAGGGCAAGGTGGTGGCCATCAATTTCATCTTCACCGGCTGCGGCGACTCCTGTCCGGTGGAGACCGCCCGCCTGCGCCAGGTGCAGAAGCTGCTGGGCGAGCGCGTCGGCCAGGACATCTTCATCTACTCGATCAGCATCGATCCCTTTAACGACACCCCCGCCACCCTCAAGCGCTACGCCGAGAAGTTCGCCATCGGCCCGGGCTGGACCTTGCTTACCGGCGCAGCCGCCGACATCGAGCAACTGCGTCGCAGCCTCGGGTTGTACATCGAGGGCCTTGAGAATGGCCGCAGCAAGGACCACAACCTCAGCCTGATCATCGGCAACCAGGCCACCGGCCGCTGGATGAAGGCCTCGCCCTTCGAAAGCCCGTACATCCTCGCCGACCGCCTGGCCAACAGCCTGCACAACTGGAAGACCGCCAGCGCCCAGCACCACGACTACACCCAGGCCCCCGACATTCGCCCGCCCAGCGCGGGCGAACAACTGTTCAGGACCCGCTGCTCGTCGTGCCATACCCTGGGCGAGGCCGAGCCCGGCGCCACCCGAGGTATCGGTCCGGACCTGCTGGGAGTGACCCGCCAGCGTGACGAGGCCTGGCTCAAGCGCTGGCTGATGGAGCCCGACCGGATGCTGGCGGAGAAAGACCCGCTGGCGATGCTGCTGTACGCGCAGTACAACCAGCTGGCGATGCCCAACATGCGATTGGGGGAAACAGAAGTGGCGGCGCTGGTCGGCTATCTCGAAGAGGAAACGACGCGCTTGCAAGCACCATATTGAGCGACCGCAGGGGAACGCCACAGGGCAGCTGGCAATATCATGAAGCCATCAAATCGCGTTAAGCTCGCGGTATACACTCAGCCATCGCATCATTGGATCCGATGCACGCCTGCTCGCCGAGATCACAAGGAGTCTTCTCATGCCATACATCACCCAGGTCGACAGCACCCTTTGGGCGCTGATCACTCGCCTGCAGGGTCAGGAGCTGCAAACACCCCACACGCCAAGCAACGCCCGCTTCCAGGTCGACACGGTGGGTGCCGACAACCTGACGATCACCACCGGCGCCCAGGCCAGTAGCCTGACCATCAGCCGTGGGGCGTTCCAGCAAACACTGGACTATCTCGCAGCCAACGGGCACTTCGGCGTTTCCAACGCAGTCCCGGTCGCCTCAAACAAGGATCCGGCACTGGCCGGCCCGGTCTGCCTGGCGGCGCGTCTTCAGCCCAACGGCAACCCTGGGCGCATGGTCATCACCTACATCCTGCCTATTCTCGAGCACTGCCAGGCGGTCGGCATACAGCGCGCCATCACCCCGACCACGACCTGGCTTCTACCCTGAAGCCCATCTTGTCAGCGCGGCAGGACGCCAACGCGCCGCAGTTCACATGCCGCATTTTTGCCTAGAGCGACCGCCCGGATCCCCAGGCCCCGTTTTCAAGGATGTCGATGAACCCGTCAAACATCGTGCGCTACTGGCACGCCATCGAATTGTTGCAACCTCAACCCGTCCCCAAACTGAACATCCGTGACGAGGACGACATCTATCTGCCGTTCTTTCACGACATCCGCAGCCAGGACGACCCGCTGCCTTGGATGCCCGGCAGCCTGGTGGGCAAACAGAAACTGCCGGAAAAACGCGTATGGAGCCACAGCCTGTTCGCCCACCTTTACGACAGCCTGGCGGTGACTACCGCCCTGGGGGAGCGGTTTGGCGCCGACCAGGGCTACAGCGAGCCACAGTCGCGGGAAACGGCCCTGTTCGCCCTGCGCTTCAGCGCCGAAGGCATGCTGGTACCGGACAGCCTGGTGCTGTCCAGCGAAGCCTGGTTTCTTGGTTGCGTGCTTGCCGAGCGGAATTGGGAGCATGGCTTCGCCAGCGCGCAGGACGACGCCCGCCAACTGGCCTGTCAGCTGCTTGGCACCGTCGTCACCAGCGATGCGTTGCATGAACTGACCCTGGCGATTGTTCAAGCGTTGGGGCTGGAGGCATTCTTCGGCGATGCCGCTCACCGCCACAGGGTGCGCTCCACCCCGATCGATCCAGAAAAGCCTGCACCTCAGGACGATCCACTCAACAGCTTCCTGCTCGATGACCTCACTCATGTCGCATCGGCGCTGGATCGCGGCGTGTCCAGTACCGCGCTCACCCAGTACCTGCGTGAACATGCCCCAGGCCAACGGCTGCACCTGGACCAGCCGCATGCCTCGCTGCCGATCATCGAGCGTCTCTATCCCCATCGCCATGCGCCGGGCTGCTGGCCGAGCGATAAGCATCTTGGCCTGGTGCACTCGCAACAGCTGGCAGTCAACAGCCTGTTGGCCGAACTCGGTGAAAGTGCTGGAGTCATGGGGGTCAACGGCCCACCAGGAACAGGCAAGACCACGCTGTTGCGCGACCTGATCGCGGCCGTGGTGACCCGCAGAGCCGATGTGCTCGCCTCGTTCGACAGGGCTTCCCAGGCCTTTCTCAACAATGGCTGCGAGGAGCTCAACGACGGCGGGCGGCCGCAGAAAGGCTACCGCCTGAACCCCGAGCTGTTCGGTTTCGAAGTGGTGGTAGCCTCGAGCAATAATGGCGCGGTGGAAAACATCACGCTGGAGCTGCCGCAGGCCGGAAAGGTCGACCCCTCCTGGCTTGGCGAAATCGATTATTTCGCTGACATCGCCACGTTGCTGATCGACCAGCCGGCCTGGGGATTGATCTCTGCGGCACTGGGCAGCAAGACCAAGCGCAAGCAGTTCGTCAGCCAGTTTTTCTACGGTGAAGCCCCCCCCAAGAAGAAAAAGGCACGAACGAGCGAAGCCGCAAACGACCTGCAGACCGCCGACGTGCTCGCTGAGCACGAAGACAGCTACACCGCGGATATCGACGTATCCGACAAGCCGACCGGTCCTCGGGGGTTCATCGGCTGGCTGAGCAACCCGGCCAACAGCATCCCCGAGAGCGAACGCCAGGCACGCTGGAAAGCGGCAAAACGTCGCTACACCGCCAGCAAGGAAGCAGCCGACGCGCTGTGTGAGCAAATCGCGGCGATCAATCAACGAATCGATGCCGTTCGTGAAAGTCGAACGGCGCTGACCTTTCAACAGGCTGAGCATGACGCTCACTGGCGCGCCCATGAGCGACTCAAGGCCGGCCAGCTAGACCACGAGAACGCGAATCTGCTGCCAGCCCGGAACCAACTGAGAAATGCGCTGGATGCCCTCGACAGCCACGTCGGCCAACGGCCCGGCATATGGCGCAATCTCGTCACCCTCGGGGGGGCGGGCCGCACATGGCGTGCGCAACGTACCTATCTGCAGCAACGCCACCAGCTTTGCAGCGACAGTTACGCCACCGCCATGAAACAGGATGCGCGCCTTTCCGAGCAGCTACAGATGCATCAACTGCAGCTCGAAGCCGTCAAGCAGCAGCTTGGGCTTGCAGAGGCTGCACTGCACACCGACGTCGAAACAGCTCGGCAACTTGCCGTCGTGGGGGGAGCCGAGCATCTGCTGCCCTGGCTGACGCAGGGGGATATTGGCCGTGGGGAGGCCATTGAGAAACTCGAGCCCTGGCAATTGAAAGGCTGGCGCCAGGCACGGGCACGGGTGTTCATCGAGGCACTCGGCCTGCACAAGACCCTGTTCCAGATCGAGGCGAAGCGCTTGAGCGCCAACCTCTACTGCATCACCCGACAACTGACAGGCAGCCAGTATCTGGGCATTTCCCAAGACCTGAGCCGGTCGATCTGGGCATCACTGTTCATGGTGGTTCCGGTCCTGAGCAGTACCTTCGCCTCGTTCGCCCGATCGTTCGGCAGCTTTGGCTGTGAAGAAATTGGCTGGCTGCTGGTGGACGAGGCCGGCCAGGCCACGCCACAGGCTGCCGTAGGCGCCCTATGGCGTGCACGCCGCGCCGTGCTGGTCGGCGATCCGCTGCAATTGCCGCCCATCGTGCCGGTATACGATGCGGTGCTTGAGCACATGCGAAACCACTACCAGGTCGATCCGCACTGGATCTGCAATCGCCAGTCCGCCCAGTCCCTTGCCGACCTCGCCACGCGATGGGGCAAGATGCTGGGCCCAAAGGAGGCGCAGACCTGGGTAGGCCTACCACTGGTGGTCCATCGCCGCTGCGACCGTCCAATGTTCGAGATGGCAAACCGTATCGCTTATGCCGACGCTATGGTCTATGGCACGGGCACGCCGGAACCCGCGAAAGCTACCAAGGCCAGCCTTCCCTCCGGCTGGCTGCATGCTCCCGGTCCTTCGTCAGGCAACTGGGTCCGTCAGGAAGGCATCATGCTCAAACGTCTGCTGGAACGCCTTGAGGCCGATGGTGTGCCAAAGGACGCGATCACGGTCATTACGCCGTTTCAAGACGTACGGAGCAAACTCTCGACATTCTTGCCCGCCCAGATCGTCTACGGGACCATTCATACCATGCAAGGCAAGGAAGCGCAGATCATCGTACTGCTGCTGGGCGGAAGCGCCGACAGCCAAGGTGCGCGAGATTGGGCGGTGGAAACCCCGAATCTGCTCAACGTTGCAGTCACCCGCGCCAGGGAGCGGCTGTACGTCATCGGTGACTACGATGACTGGAGCAAGCGCCGACAGTTCAAACAGATCATGACGTTGTTGCCGAAACGATCCCTGCTGCCGCTCGACAGCACGACCTCTGCCTGAGCAGCCGCGCGAACCAGGCCCGACCGATGCCGGGCCTGGCCGCACCGCCCGTGTGACACTTGACCCGCACCTGCGGCCCGCTCCATGCTCGAACGCTTCCACCCCCACGCTCAAGGAACGACCGCATGAAGCTGGAAACACTCGCCATCCACGCGGGCTTCAGCCCCGACCCGACCACCAAGGCAGTGGCCGTGCCGATCTACCAGACCACCTCGTTCGCCTTCGACGACACCCAGCACGGCGCCGACCTGTTCGACCTCAAGGTCGCGGGCAACATCTACTCGCGCATCATGAACCCCACCAACGACGTGCTCGAGCAGCGCATGGCCGCCCTTGAGGGCGGTGTCGGCGCGCTGGCCGTGGCCTCGGGCATGGCCGCCATCACCTACGCCATCCAGACCGTCGCCGAGGCCGGCGACAACATCGTCTCGGTGGCCAAGCTGTACGGTGGCACCTACAACCTGCTGGCCCACACCCTGCCGCGCATGGGCATCACCACCCGCTTCGCCGCCCACGACGACATCGCCGCCCTCGAGGCGCTGATCGACGAACGCACCAAGGCGGTGTTCTGCGAGTCGATCGGCAACCCCGCCGGCAACATCGTCGATATCGCCGCGCTGGCCGAGGCAGCCCATCGCCATGGCGTGCCGCTGATCGTCGACAACACCGTGGCCACGCCGATCCTCTGCCGCCCGTTCGAGCACGGCGCCGATATCGTGGTGCACTCGCTGACCAAGTACATCGGCGGCCACGGCACCAGCATCGGCGGCATCGTCATCGACTCGGGCAAATTCCCTTGGGCCGAGCACAAGCAGCGTTTCGCCCTGCTCAATACCCCCGACCCGTCCTACCACGGCGTCACCTACACCGAAGCCTTCGGCCCCGCCGCCTTCATTGGTCGCTGCCGCGTGGTGCCGCTGCGCAACACTGGCGCCGCGTTGTCGCCGTTCAATGCTTTCCTGATCCTGCAAGGCCTGGAGACCCTGGCCCTGCGCATGGAGCGCCATACCGAGAACGCGCTCAAGGTCGCCCGCTACCTGCAGGAGCACGACCAGGTAGCCTGGGTGAAGTACGCAGGCCTGCCGGACCACCCCGAGCACGAACTGGCCCGGCGCTACACCGGCGGCAAGCCGGCATCGATCCTGTCGTTCGGCATCAAGGGCGGCCAGGCCGCCGGGGCGCGCTTCATCGATGCGCTGCAACTGGTGGTGCGCCTGGTCAACATCGGCGACGCCAAGTCGCTGGCCTGCCACCCCGCCTCCACCACCCATCGCCAGCTCAACGACGAAGAGCTGGAAAAAGCCGGCGTGCCGCGCGACATGGTGCGCCTGTCGATCGGCATCGAGCACAGCGACGACATCATCGCCGACCTCGCCCAGGCACTGGAGGCCAGCCGAGGCTGATTCACCTGCGCCCCACCCAATGCCGACGGCGGGCGCCCCCTTGCAGAACCGGAACCCCGCGCAATGACCCTTTTCTACCTGAAACTCGTCGTCACCCCGCTGCTGATGTGGGCCATCTCCCTCGCCTCGCGGCGCTGGGGTGGCCTGCTCGGCGGGCTGCTGTCCGGGCTGCCGATCACCTCGGCGCTGGTGATGACCTTCCTGTGCCTGGAGCAAGGCACGGGCTTCGCCCTGGGCGCGGTGCCCGGCGCACTGGGTGGGCTGGCGGCCGTGCAGGCCACCTACACCTTCTACCTGTTCGCCACGCGCAGACTCGGTATCGCACCGGCCGTCGCGCTGTCGATCCTGTTCTATGGCCTGGCGGCCTATGCCTTCACCCACTGGGGTGGGCTGTACCTGTCGGTGGCCGTGGCGCTGCTGCTGATCGGCGTGCTGATTCGCGCCAGTGGCCGCGAGCCCAGGCCCAACACCCTTGCCCGCCCCCGACACCGATATTGGGAGATTCCGCTGCGCATGGTGTCCGCCACCTCGCTGCTGATGGTCACCACCAGCCTGGCCAGCTGGCTGGGGCCGGCCACCAGCGGCATGCTGGCGCCGATTCCGGTGATTGCCTGGCCGCTGGTGGTATTCGCCCATGTGCAGGGCGGCCGAGCCGGGATGGCGGCGATGGTGCGGGGCAATGCGATTGGCGCGGTGGGGGTGATCGCGTTCTACCTGGCGATGGCGGGGTTGCTGGAGCGGCTGGGGGTTGCCGTGACCATCAGCCTGGCGATGGGCGTAGCCGTAGCGCTGACGGTCGCCTTGGCGACGGTCTTGCGGCGCCTGCGAACCGACTGAGAGCAACGCTCTTGCCGGGCGTTCAAAATTGACGCCTGCCCCTATGGGAGCGGCCTTGCCGAGACTACCCATTCCTACGAAGCCCCCTCCCCCAGGACCGTCCCCAAAATCAATGATGGCAAACTGGCATTCCAGCAAACCTCGACAATACTGGCTCTTCACATGGATTCCTTGCCCACAACAACAAAAGGGAATTTGCGATGAGCCAGCCCCAACCCTTGGACGTCGCCATCATCGGCGGCGGTGTCTCCGGTACCTACAGCGCCTGGCGCCTGCAACAGGCCCATGGCGACAGCCAGCGTATCCAGTTGTTCGAATATGGCGATCGCATCGGCGGGAGACTGTTCAGCGTCAAGCTGCCCGGCCTGCCCAACGTGGTCGCCGAAGTCGGGGGCATGCGCTACATGCCCGGCGCCGATGGCCATGTGATGGTCGACACCCTGGTGCAACACCTGGGCCTGCCGAGCCAGGACTTCCCCATGGGCAACGAGCTGCCCAAGGACGCGCCCATTGGCGCCAAGGACAACCTGTTCTACCTGCGCGGCCAGCGCTTCCGTTTCCGCGACTTCGTCGAGGCGCCGCACAAGATCCCCTACGACCTGGGCTGGACCGAACGCGGCTACAACCCCGAAGACCTCCAGGTCAACGTGATGAACAGTATCTACCCGGGCTTCGACAAGCTGAGCCTGGCCGAGCAGATGCAAGTGCAGGTGTTCGGCAAGCCGATCTGGCGCTACGGATTCTGGGACCTGCTCTACCGCGTGCTGAGCAACGAGGGCTACCAGTTCATGAAGGACGCCGGCGGCTACGAGGCCAACGTCGCCAACGCCAGCGCCGTGACCCAGCTGCCGGCCACCGAATACAGCGACGCCACCGTGTTCCGCACGCTCAAGGATGGCTTCCAGAGCCTGCCGCTGACCCTGGCCCGGCGCTTCACCGAACAGGCCGGCGGCCTGGTGCCCGCCGACCAGCGCATCCAGATGAACCGCCGCCTGGCCGCCCTGAGCTACAGCGACGACACCGAGTACCCCTACCGCCTGCACCTGCGCCACACCGAGACCGTCAACGGCAAGACCCACGACCTCGAAGGCGAGGACATCGTCCACGCCCGCCAGGTGATCCTCGCCCTGCCGCGCCGTTCGCTGGAGCTGATCGACTCGCCGCTGTTCGACGACCCATGGCTCAAGGACAACCTCGGCTCGGTGCTGGTGCAGTCGGCGTTCAAGCTTTTCCTCGCCTACGAGCAACCCTGGTGGCGCAACCTGGGCCTGGTGGCCGGACGCTCGGTCACCGACCTGCCGATCCGCCAGTGCTACTACATGGGCACCGAGTGCGAGCAGCCCGGCGGTGAACAGACCTACAACTCGCTGCTGATGGCCTCCTACAACGACATCGGCACCGTGCCGTTCTGGAAAGGGCTGGAAGACGGCCCCGAGTTCGTCGGCTACACCCCGCGCAGCCTCGAAGGCCGCATCGCCAGCGACGCCGTGGTGCCGCGCACGCAGTTCCAGATCAGCGACGAGATGGTGCGCATCGCCCAGCGCCAGGTCACTCAGCTGCACGCCCAGGTCGAGCTGCCGGCGCCATACTCGGCGGTGTACCACGCGTGGGACGCCGACCCGTACGGCGGTGGCTGGCACGAATGGAAGGCCAACTATCGCCTGGACCTGATCATCCAGAAGATGCGCCATCCGGTGCAGGACCAGCAGGTGTTCATCGTCGGCGAGGCCTACTCCTACGGTCAGGGCTGGGTCGAAGGCGCGCTGACCACCGCCGAGTCCGCGCTGCAGGAGTTTTTCGAGCTGCCCCGTCCTGACTGGCTCCCCGCCAGTTATCAGTTGCTGCCGACCCCAGCGCCGGAAGAGATCGACTACGCCACGCCGCCGATGCCCACGCATCCCTCGCAAGTGCTTGAAGGCATCACCCAGAACATCTGCGCGGGGATCAAGCCATGAGCGCCTTCACCGTTGCCGATTACCTGCTGACCCGCCTCAAGGAACTGGGCCTGGACAAGGTGTTCCAGGTTCCGGGGGACTACTGCTCGAAGTTCATGAGCGCGCTGGATGCCTTCGAGGGCATCGAAGCCGTGGGCGAGATCTACGAGATGGGCGCCGCCTACAGCGCCGACGGCTACGCCCGGGTGCACGGCCTGGGCGCGGTGTCGCTGCAGTACGGCGTGGGCACCTTCAGCGCGGTGAACGCCATCGCCGGCGCTTATGTGGAGCGCAACCCGGTGGTGGTGATTTCCGCCAGCCCCTCGACCAGCGACCGCCTCAAGGCCAATGCCCAGAACGTGCTGTTCCACCACTCCACCGGCAACTTCGAGGCCGACCGCAACGTGCTGGAGCAAGTGACCGTGGCCTGCGAGATCCTGTCCGACCCGCACCGCGCGCCGTGGCAGATCGACAACGCGCTGATCGCCGCCCTCACCCACCGCCAGCCCATCTACCTGGAGGCCTACCAGGACATCTGGGGCGCCGAGGTCAGCCGCCCCCATGGCCAGCTGACCCCGGCCCCGCGCCCGTCCAATCCCCAGGCCCTGCAAAGCCTGGTCGAAGCCAGCGTGCAACGCCTGGCGACGGCGCGGCAGCCCCTGGTGCTGCTAGGTGTGGAGATTATCCGCTACGGCCTACAGGACGCCGTGCAGCGCCTGATCGACAGTTGCGGCCTGCCCTTCTCCACCACCCTCGACGCCAAGACCGCGCTCGACGAAAGCCAGGCGCCCTTCATCGGCACCTACGCCGGCCCCGCCTCACGCCCGGAGACCTCGGCCCGGGTGGATGCCTGCGACTGCATCCTGGCCATCGGCGTGATTTTCACCGACGACTACCTGGACCTGCTCAAGGCCCGCTACGGCCAGATCGTCCAGGTGAACTGCGAACTGGCCCGCGCCGGCGCCGACTACTACCCCAACGTGCGCCTGCCCGACTACGTCGACGCCCTGCTCAAGGCCCTGCAGGTGGACCTCCAGTTCCCTCGCCCGAGCGCGGCACTGGCCGCCTCCCGCCCACTGCTGGGCAGCGGCGCGGTGCCCAGCGCGCTGAGCTACGCGAGCTTCTTCGACAGCCTGGTGAACTTCGCCCAGGAGCACCGTTTGTGGCAGAGCAGCACGCTGATCCTTGGCGAGAGCTCGTCGCTGTACGTGGCCAGCAACATCAACGGCATGCCCCGTGGCAGCTTCATCTCCGACGCCATCTGGGGCTCGCTCGGCCACGAGACCGGTTGCGCCCTGGGCGTGGCGCTGGGCAGCGGCCGGCGCCCGGTGGTGGTGGCCGGCGACGGCGGGTTCATGATGGTCAGCCAGTCACTGGCGGCGTTGGCGCGCAACAAGGTCAATGCCTTGGTGTTCGTGATGAGCAACCAGGTGTATGCGATCGAGCAAGCCTTCGTCGACCCTGACGCGTTCACGCCCGAAGGTGAGTTTGCGCCGTTCGATACCCTGCCTGCGCTGGACTATACGGCGCTGGCGAGCGGGTATGGCGCACTGGGGTATCGGGTGGAGACGGTGGACCAGTTGGAACGGTTGCTGGCGCAGGTGCTGATGGTGGAGGATCGGCCGGTGCTGGTGGAGGTGAAGATTGCCGAGAAGGACTTTGCCGAGCAGATCAAACGGTTGGCCGGGGTGAGTTAAGGCTACGGAGCAGTGGTGTCAGGCATCAGCCGAGGGTGTCAGAAATTTTGTGTTCGGGCATAACATGAGTAAGAGGTGCATGTATGCCAACCAAAAAGAAACCCTTGCGTGACCTGCCCAAAATCCCCA
>NZ_JBLIYX010000033.1:0-28065 GCF_057480955.1 Pseudomonas sp. P65(2024) | reverse complement strand
GTACGGAGATCGGTTCATCAGGCCGACCTGGTGAAAGTCAGGGCCTGCCTGACGGCAGGCCGTTACCGGCCCGCACACAAAAAATCTGACACTTCCGGCTGAGGCTGATGACCGTGGACACTAGCTTTCTCCTGCCTGGGTGCTGCCATCTTGCATAGGGCAGAGTGTACTCACCCACCTGTCGCCGATTTTCTTGCCGGGCGCACCGCACTGCTCGCAGGTCTTCAGCGATATCTGTTCGGCAAGGGCAACAGCACCCATGCAGTAGCTATCGCCACCGTCATAGAAGAAATGCAGCTCGCCAAACTTCGACTTCACCTGTGCCACCACTACCTGCGAAACGTCGGGGTGCCCATCCAGGTGGGCTTGAAGCGTGTCGCACAGCGTAACCAGAAGGTCACGCCATCCACGGCTGCAGTAGATGTCATCCACAGATGGGTCAGAGAACAGCAGCGGATAGCGTTCTCTGAACTCTGCTAGGGTAATTTCGGGCGGTGTGTCCATATTCTTGGTGTGCTGAGTGTGAACTTAGAGGGGCCGAAAGATTGCAACTGGTGAGTAACCTCGATGAAGGCTATCAAGCGTTGATGTCGCTGTCGAGGGAACTTAAGGGTATGCATCTAGCATACCTTTAGTTGTGCTAGACAATATTGCTGGGGGTGGTGATAATTGTGAGATCTAGAATTTTTCGATATTGTTAGGTACAGAAAGTACCGTACTGAAAATTATGTAGAGAACAGATCTCGATGGCGTTGGCTGCAGTGTGAGAGAGCCAGTGACTCGGCGTGAGGGCTTCGCAGTAGTCGTTGCCGGCAAGCGGAGCGCGCAGACGCGAGGATGGATGCCCGCAGGGCCGAGGCGCTCAAGAGAGCGACTCGGTTTACGACAGCCGGCCCGCAAGGGCGCGCCCAACCACTACGACTTTCTGGAGAGGCCATGTGCAGAGACGCCAAGGACACCGTGGCTTCACTAGGGAACCACGATGGCCAGTGATGACGATCTGCACCTTGGTAAAACCGCACGTCGCTAAGCGCTGTGGACGCTAGGTCTGGAGTTGGCCGTTAGGTAGGGTAGAGATACTGCCAACGGTGAAGGGCTCAAAAGAGTAAGCCCTTCACTTCTGATGCGGGCCAGCCAAAATACGTTATCGGCGACGACGATGCAAAGGATCCACGAAGTCTCGATAGGCCTCGCGACTTTTTAGGATCTGGTCGCGGATTTCCTCAGGATCGATCGACATTTTTCCTTGAGGCGTAACTGTCAAGGTTTTAAGCTGGTTGAGAGCCTCAATGAATTGCTTTTCCTCTTCTTTTTCCCTGTCAGACCTATTGTCTGGAAATACATAGCTCCAAAGCGTAGCTAATAGGCTCTTCACATGACACCTCTTGGCAGTAGAGTCAAGAACTACACTGATGGGGTCTAGAGCACATGAACATGTTGGAACATGCTCATGTCATCTCTAACTGTTGATTTTAGTTAGCTCGTGCACCTGCATTACAAGCTGGAAATTTCTTTCTTGGAGGTCTTTGTTAGCGATTTTAAGTTGCTCGATAGTCAAGATGAGATCTTTTTGGCTAGTGATCAGGTTTTTTTCGATTGCCGATGTGAAAGCTTCGCTGAGCCTAACGTTCTTGAGGCGTTCTATCTCGAGGAGTGCTAGTTTCAGTTGCTCTTGAATCGTAGCCTTATTAGGCGATTTTCCCGGAATATACCTGCTTTTTTTAATTGAATCCCATAATGCCTGGAGCTCCATGTTGTAGTCAGAGATAAGACAAATCACGTCGGGCTGACGTCGTTTGGTGATCAGGCTGGGATCCACAGAGTTGGCGAGTGCTACACGCCGTGGGACTATCTTAGGTACAGATGTCGCCTGCTGTGACATGATTTTCGCCTTAAGAGAATTGAACTCTTCGGTGACATGCTTAAACAGCTTACGGGTAGTCTCGTTTTTGACCCAGGCAGGCTCGGTGGTCTCTGGTTGCTTGGAATAGTCTTCAAGCTCAAACATGCTGTATTCTCTACTTCCCCAGGATCCTTCGTTCAATGAGCTTGACTGCACTGGTGCTGAGGTCAGCAATTGCTTTCAAGGAATGGTTCTTGGCGATTGCGTTATGGGAGATACCTGCCCGGATAAGTGTCTCTTTTTGAATTTCATTGTTCATGCTATGCGGGCATCCTAGGCAGACTTCGAGGCAGCTATGATGGTCTACGTTGGGTGTGCCAGTTTTTCTGTCATGACATTTTGCCAAATGTTCTTCACCTTTAGGCAAGGCACAAAACCCCCATTCGAAGGCAACAAATCTAGAATAGTTTCCGGCCATTGTATCTAACATCTCATTGAACTCTTCATCGGTAACTGCAACCACGTTAGCAAGTTCAATTTCAATTCTCCTCGCAGCAGGCCCATACAACTTCTCCTCCAGGCGATTTTCAGAAATCCTCCCAATCATCTCTCGAAGATACTCCTGCTCCTGGGCCTCACGAACGGATTCGCTAAGCTTGTATTGTGTGTACCTTTTGGTATGAGCAGATCCATATTGATGTCTGAAGTGCTCTCGGATCTTCTCCTTGATTCTTCCGTCGAATCTGCGAAGAGCGAACTCTGCAAAGGTATGCCTTGCTTGGTGGGGGGATACATGGCTGTGAATTTGAGCAGCCTCTGGATGCTTTTCTAAGACAAAGTCTTTATAGAAATCTCTAAACCAATTTCTCAGTGTTTGTAAGCTAAAGCTACTGTCGGACAACCATTCTTCTTTCGTTTGCTTTCCCCAGCCAAGCGCGACATTAAATGCTCCGCTACGGAAACCACAGTGGAAGAGAGGTAGATCTGTGTCCGAAGGGTCTAGAGCTGAAAGATTAGTTATCAAGTTGGCGGCCTGTGCAACCAACCCATGAAGCGACCTAGGGCTTTGGAAGCCGTTTTCTGTTTTGGTGTTTTCGCTTTTAAACCACCAACTCCCATCGTTATGTTTTTCATAGCCGTCTGTACTTATGCTTCTGGTCTCACTAATGCGGAACCCGCTGAGGATTGTTATGATCGAAAGCGCCGCCTTCAGTAAGGTAATGCAGAAATCACTAAGCTGTCCTAGAGCGTTCCAGGGCATCTTTTTGAACACTTTAGTGGTGGAAGCATCGATACTTGATCCTAAGCTTCTGGCGGACGCTTCCCATTTGATAATTCTGCTAGATTTATGATTGGCTTGGGAGGTTTGAATGTGCCTGTAGAGAGCCAAGCGATCATTCTCTCCAAACCAAAGCTTTGGCGCTTCTTTGAATTCTCGCCAACATTCGAAAAATTTTGAAGCAATGATTGCCTCATCGGATTCAATGAGTATGATTGCTTCAGCTACAGTTAGCGACGCACACACCATAGGTATTGATCCATAAGTACCACCTTCTTTCCATTCGGCATATGTCAATCCGTGACTAGCAAGAAGTTCAGCTACTGCTGACTTCCTGAATGATTCAGTGATGTGATATGAGAAGCCGTCTGGGAGTGTTCCATTGATATACAGATTATTGGTTCTATCAATCAACCTACTCATTATCTGAATTGTGGAAAACCCTAAAAGTTCGTCGCTTCCATTTAGCAAGCTGGATTTTTTAACCGCAAATTTTCGGAGTAAGTTTGCCAGTTCAGCCCGATTGAGTGTGTGCAATGGTCTGTCCGGATATTCTTGCTCCCAGTATTCGCAAATTTCGCGAATGTATGCTGTTTCTTGTCGCGCAGAAGAGATGCTGCTTACAAGAATCCTATTGTTCTCGTCTGCATAGCCACGCCCAATGCTGCCTTTCAGAAATAACATTTGGCCGTAAATCCTTTTGGCCTGTGAGCAATCCCAATCAAAGCGGACATTGTACATATCCCCAGTGTTCGGACATTGTACACTCCAGACATCATTTCCTAACTGATTACTATGAGGCTGGACGGAGGTAGCTAGGCTGAACGAAGCGTTTTCTGATTTCATGATTCTCACCTGACTACTGGCTTTGGAAATGAAGATTTGTCCAGGACGCCCTGTCCGAGCGAAATGGTCTTGCGATCAAATTTTTCCAGACATGCTTCGATGTAAGCTGTCTGCATGACAAGAGATGTGGCACGAGCCTCCTCACTAATGGGAGTATTTCTAAGTAGCTCTACACAGGCCTGCTTATAGTCCAAAAGCAACGCGGCGGAGACAGGGTTAGTAATGATATAGGTAGTACCACCCCGTTTCAGCTGAGCTGTAGGAGTTATTTCATATCCTGCGTCCCGAGCAGAAAGCAAAAGCTGATCAAATTCGGCGACAGAGTCTTCACCTTCTATATCTGTCGACCATCCCAGCATGACCTTGAACTCTTTCATACCCATAAATACATTCCCAGCCATGGAGTCGATGACTTTCCTGGCATCATCAACCATGGCACTGCCCACAGTGGCTGCAAAAGCCGCACGCTTCCCTAGCCTATATTTCGTGGTGCTCGCATAGATGTATTTGATTCTTTTGACCTGGGGCGAGTGTGCAGTTGCACTGGCGTCAACGACCTCTTGGCCATACTTCTCATAGGGAATATTGTCGAGGTCACTTTCGTCCAAATCCAATATTGCTCTGCTTTGGGCGATGTTGGTCACTGAGATGGTTTGCCTATAAATATCGTCTTTCGTCTTTCGGTTGTTTTTATGAAAAATCCTGTTATTGGCTGCAACGCATCGGACGATGTTGGCGAATATTTTAATGCCAGGCTCTTTCAACTGGAGATCGTTATAAGTGCTGGTGTGCTCGTGGCAAGCCATAATCAGTGGAGAGTAGGGCTCGCTGTTCAAACACTGTAAGGTGCTAGTGGTAGGTATTTCTATTAGTTTGTTTCCATGGCTAGGGAAAAGACTAAGGAAGCTCTCTTTTAGCTTTTTGAAGGATACATAAGCTTGATACTGCAGGGACTTGGAAGAATGCATGGGGACTTCTCGGATTTTCTCCGCGCTTCGGCCTTTTTCGAAAATCGGAGAAGCTGAGCTCATTGTTATTCTTAAGTCATCAATGCTCATCTTCAGGAGTCCAGCTAGCTGAACTCGGTCAGTTGCTAGTAACCACGCGAAGCAAATTTCTTCCGCTGGTGTGTGCTTGATTAGGGAAAGATAATCGATGTTTTTGAAGTATAGAATTCTATTGGTATCGTCTGGCTGAATATCCAGAGCGCCAGTGATTCTGAGACCGTCTCGGATTTTTTGGTCAGCTGCGGTTTTTGAAAGCTCAAGATTTCCATCGATGGTCTGATACGCCCATTGTACTTGGTTCCAAAGCAAGCGCTCCTTCAAGCTCAGGTCGTCACTGTCCAAAATGTAGGCCGCTAGCGGTTTGTAGACTGTGCTTCGCTTACTGTCATGGCTACTCCATTTAAGACGTAGATAGTCTCCCTCGCAGCTCTGGATGAGCTCTTGTAGCTTCTGAGAAACCCCAGGGTCGCTTAGTAGTGCAGTACGCTGTTCCTGCATTTTTTCTAGGAAGGCGCAGCAGAATCTAATAGTTGACTGGACGATTTTGAGCTCGTCATCAATTGGCTGTTCAGTGATCTGGCTAAGGCTTGCTTGTGTCCGTTCTGATTTATTGGGCAGAGATGGGATATACGACCTCGCTGCCCTAAGGCTGTTGATGATTTCTGCGCGGCTCGGATCTGCGTGGTGTTGTTCAATGTACCAGTCAATAGGGATTCGATAGGACGACATGTAGGCGCACGCGCTGCTCTCTTGTACTCCCTTATTTTTGAGGTGGAGACAGTAGTCTCCAAATATCCCGGTGGGAAATTTCGAAGCCCCTGCATACTCTACCGATGCCCATTCAAAGATTGCCCTAGTTCGAGTCAGCTTTGCATATGCGTCATGACGACTCTTTGTTTTTAGGGTGTCACTATTCAGATAGCTGATTAAGCACCTGGCGATAGGACATTTTTCAAACCATGTTGGAATACTAATGGTTTGCAGTGACGGCTCTGTCCGCATAGAACTGATGACCAGTACAGTTGCTGATGTATCAGACGCAGATGTAGGCGAGATTTCTGGTGCAAGATCGGACAGGCTCAGATCCAGCATCATCTGTGTTTTTGGTGCGTCAATCTTTGATTTCATTATTCAATGCCTGCCTGATTTTTTCGCGTCTGCCTAGCTCTCCGTCAAAAACAACATATGTTTTTGTTGTTTCTACATCGCTATGTCCTAACTGGTCTGGTAGATATTGCCAAGGGTCTAGACCGTGCTTGTAGCAAAAATCGACTAGGTTAGTTGCGTAAGTGTGTCGAAGTGAATGAAAAACCAGGTTAGAAAATGATTCTTTCGATATGAAGTGATAGTTAGGATTCAACTCATGAATCCTCGCAATGTTCTTTTCGATTATGCCGATTGAAGCGTTCTTCGCCCGCCTAAAAATATTTGTACAGTGGCTTCCGATCAAAGGTTCTCCTCGGCGTGAGCAAATCAATGGCCCGTCAGGTAGTTTGCTTCTTCGACCCTCAAGAAATTGCTTGATCTTTCTCACTGCATAAGGGGGGATATCTACTTTTCGGATTTTGCTTCCCTTGCCGATTAGCGTGATTGTAATAGTTCTAGATCCGATTTTTTCTGCAGCTGAAATCAGATTTTTCAATTCTTCGGTTTTAAGATTTTCACTGTTGGTTACTTCGCTAGTCCGTAATCCACAATGAAATCCAATAATAAGCGCTAGCTCGTCACGCTCTTTTTCAAATGCTCTTTTTGAGGCTATATTTGCTAAAATTTCATTGAAAAGATCTTTGTGTAAATAGTTGTTGTATAAGTCGAAATCAATTTTTTTCTTTGTTTTTTTGTTTTCTTTGCTTTCGTCTTGTATGTACTGATAGCTAAATTTTGCGGGAGCTGAAATAATTCCTGCATCGTAGGCGAACGCATAAAGGCCTTTGATGGAAGAAATATGTCTCTCCATCGACTGTTTTTTCAGGCCATGGAATTTATGAAGATGGCCATATAAATATCCGGACATGTCGGTGTCAGAAAGAGAGTCCCACTCTAGTCCATATCGCTCAAGTGTTTGAAAAAAAGACAAAAGGTCAGAGCCAGTGGCTCTAATTGAGTTATCAGCTTTTTCCATTTGTGCGAGCGAAATAAGGTATAGCGATGGGACTGGAACTATGCTGTCAGTGAAAACATTTTCACCCCGCAAGATCGCATAGGTTTTAATCGTTCCTCCTGACCATTCGACGTTAGTAACTTTCTTAAGTTTCATTAGTGGTTCGCTTGGTCGGCGGGGTGGGCGCTTCAGTCTTTGGTCGCAGACTATGTTCTTAGTCTTCTAAATGTTCGTTACGGTGGTGGATCCTAGGGGGTCAAGAGTTCGGGTGCAATCGTCCTGCTAGTTCATTTAATTATCTATTTTTATCTTTTTATTATTTTTAGTTATAGCTTAATTTTCAATTTATCGATATTTCTAATTATTCTTCCATGGCGTGTAAGGTGTTTTTTCTTTTGGTCATGCAACTGCTAATGTTTTTGTTTAAGTCAATTTGTCAATAATGTTTAGAGTTGTTCTGTTTTTTGGGGCTGCTTTCTAGGTCGCGGGCTGAGCCCAGGCCCCGTCAGCAGTGAGCTTCTTGGGCGGTTCGTTGGGTTTACAAGGTCTGTGTGTGTGGCTTGCTTAGTTAAAGTATATAGTTGGGTTTTCTGTCAATATGCCTGTATTTTGTTTTTTGCAAACTGCAAATGGTTTGCATTTTTTAATGGTTGCAAACGAGTTGAAAATAGGCGTTAAAGACATAAAAGTTTTTATCTTGATATAATCGATTTATAGAGAATTTTAATTTCTATATCCGAAATTTCCCCTGCGGTCTCAAGAGGGAGCAACGGGGCGTTGCTGACGGGATGAATTTCAACCGTGGTTGGCACTAACGCGCCGGCTTGGGCAGCACACGAAATTCAGGTCGGCGTGTTGACCTTGGCAAGGTTCGGTTTTGACCTGCGCAAGGCCAGGCATAGGAGGACTTTGCTAGACGCGCTGAGGTGGTATGGAGAAATGTGTAACGGAGTCCAGGCTCTATCAGTTCACCATGCTTTTCCGCTTGGGCACTGGAGCTTTATGGATGAGGCGGCAAATGCTCCCAGCACGGACTTCACAATGAGAGGGGCTGGATTGAGCCATGCCCCTCCTTGAAGCCCATCAGTTGCAGAATGCAGAGTCGGGAGGCTGGAGGCGATATCGATGTGAAGGCGTGCTAGGGAAGAGGGACTATACCGATCACCCAGCTTGTCAACATTTCACGAGAAACGAAGCGCTTTCAGATAAACCTCGCCAATGCTCGGCACCAGGTTGTGCAGGTCGGCCTCGGCGCGCTGGTAGACCTTGTCGTGGCGCGAGCAGTTCTTGCGCCCGCCATCCTGCCAGCACTGGCGCTGGTGGCCGATCTGCCAGGCCGGGACGATGTGCTCCCATTCGATGCGCGAGGCGCGGTTGAGGTTCTTGCGCGGCGCGTAGCCGCAGGAGGCCAGGTCGACCTTGTTGCCCTTGTACTTGCAGCCGCAATAAAACTCCGTGGACTGCGGCGCGTACAGCTTCCAGGCGACCTTCTTGGCCTCCTGGAAGGTGCGCGGGGCGTCGGCGTGGGCGAGGGGGGCAAGCAGCAGCAGGCAGGCGGCGAAAAGCGAAACTCTCATGCGCGGTCAGTCTTCCTTCGGCACGGTCCAGAAAATCTGTACGCCGCCATCGTCGCGGTGGGCGAGGGTGACGTTGTCGTTCTCGGCGATTTCCTCGAGCAGGGTTGCCCAGTCGTCGGGCGACTCGTGCTCCAGGCGGAAGATCAAGGCGGCGCGGCTGCGCTGGGCGGTGGGGCTGTTGATGATCTTCTGGATGCGCTGACCCAGGAGTTCATAACTGCTTGGCGACGCGGAGGCGGGTTTGGCCACGGGGCTGTTCCTTGTTTTGCTGTATGTGCATACAGTATTTCACTGTAAGCCGTTTCGCAACAGCAGGTAGGATGAAAGCCGTATAAGACCGTGGTAGAGGGATTGGTTCCATCGAAAGCATCGCGGGGCAAGCCCGCTCCCACAAAGTCGTTGCAGACTTGTGGGAGCGGGCTTGCCCCGCGATAGGGCCGCTATGTTCAACACACCAGCCCGAGGCGCAGGCCGATCAATATTCCCAGAAGATCCGCTGCAGCTCCTTGCTGTCCTGGGTCTTGGTCATCGCGACCATCGCCAGGATCCGCGCCTTCTGCGGGTTCAGGTCGTGGGCCACGACCCAGTCGTTCTTGTCGTCAGGCTGTTCGGCGTTGCGCAGCACGAAGCCGCCCTGGTTGACGTGGGACGAACGGATGATCTGCACGCCGTCCTTGCGCAGCTCCTGCAGCGCCGGTACCACGCGCGACGATACCGAGCCATTGCCGGTGCCGGCGTGGATGATCGCCTTGGCGCCACCCTGGGCCAGCGCCTTGTAGGCGGTGTCGGTCACGTTGCCGTAGCCGTAGGCAATGTCCACGGCCGGCAGCTTGCTGATGGTCTTGATGTCGAACTCGGAGTTGACCGTGTGGCGCTTGGCCGGCAGGCGGAAGAAGTACGACTTGCCTTCCACCACCATGCCCAATGGGCCCCACTGGCTCTTGAAGGCTTCGGTCTTGATGTTGACCGCCTTGCTCACGTCACGACCGGACTGGATCTCGTCGTTCATGGTCACCAGCACGCCCTTGCCGCGGGCGTCCTTGCTGCTGGCCACGGCCACGGCGTTGTACAGGTTGAGCATGCCGTCGGCGGACATCGCGGTGCCCGGGCGCATCGAGCCGACCACGATGATCGGCTTGTCGGTCTTTTCCACCAGGTTGAGGAAGTAGGCGGTTTCTTCCAGGGTGTCGGTGCCGTGGGTGATGACGATGCCATCGACGTCCTTGCTGTCGGCCAGTTCGGCGACACGCTTGCCCAGCTTGAGCAGGTCGTCGTTGCCGATGCTCTCCGAGGCGATCTGCATCACCTGCTCACCGCGCACGTTGGCCAGGTCCTGCAGCTCCGGCACGCCGGCGATCAGCTTGTCGATGCCCAGCTTGGCGGCCTGGTAGGTGGCGCTGTTGGCGGCACTGGCGCCGGCGCCGGCGATGGTGCCGCCGGTGGCCAGGATCACCACGTTGGCGAGTTTCTGTTGTTGCGCGGCTTCCTTGGCGGAAACGGTGGTCGGCAGTACCAGTAGCAGCGCCAGGGCGCTCGGTGCGAAGGTCTTGATAGCGGTTTTCATCATTTCTGCTTCTCTCTTCCTGGAGGAGATGTGCGTTATGTCGCACTGGGATAAGGCAGATTTCGTACCAGCAACTACCGTTCGTCGAATTTCATCTTGAAACCCCTGTTTTGACTGGGGGTACTCGAATCGACCGCAGGGTCAGGAAGGTAGTCTTTGTTCGGCTGGCCGAATTTATGTAGGAAAAGTGTTCGGTTTTTCGGATGGATTGCGGATAATCCGACGCGTGGAGCTGTGGCTGCCTACGCAATGGATTTGACAAAACCTACGGCTGTTTCCATAGTTGGTCACCGCAAACGTTTGCGATCCGATAAAAACCACAAGATTCGGAGTCATTTCCATGAAACTGCCGTTCCCCGGCCGTCCACTGGCCCTCGCCGTTTTCTCCTCGCTGATCTTCGCCCTCTCCACTGCCCACGCCGAGGAAGCGCCCAAGGTCGCCCTGGTGATGAAATCCCTCGCCAACGAGTTCTTCCGCACCATGGAGGACGGCGCCAAGGCCTACCAGAAAGAGCACCCGAACGATTTCACCCTGGTGGCAAACGGCATCAAGGACGAGACCGACACCGGCAATCAGATCCGCATCGTCGAGCAGATGATCGCCACCGGCGCCAATGCCCTGGTCATCGCCCCGGCCGACTCCAAGGCGTTGGTGCCGGTGATCAAGAAGGCCATGGACGCCGGCATCACCGTGATCAACATCGACAACCGTCTCGACCCTGCCGTGCTCAAGAGCAAGGGCATCAGCGTGCCGTTCGTGGGCCCGGACAACCGCAAGGGCGCGCGCCTGGTCGGCGACTACCTGGCCCAGCAGAAGCTCAAGGCCGGCGATCAGGTCGGCATCATCGAAGGCGTGCCGACCACCACCAACGCCCAGCAGCGCACCGCCGGCTTCAAGGACGCCATGGAAGCCGCGCAGATGAAGATCGTCTCGGTGCAGTCGGGCAACTGGGAGATCGACAAGGGCAACGCCGTGGCCGCCTCGATGCTCAACGAATACCCCGAGCTGAAGGCGCTGCTTGCCGGCAATGACAGCATGGCCCTGGGGGCCGTCTCGGCCGTGCGCGCCGCCGGCAAGACCGGCCAGGTGCAGGTGGTCGGCTACGACAACATCAACGCCATCAAACCGATGCTCAAGGATGGCCGCGTGCTCGCCACCCTCGACCAGGCGGCCAGCCAGCAGGCGGTGTTCGGCATCCAGGCGGCGCTGAAGATGCTCAAGGGCGAGCAGCCGGGCGTGGATGCCGACAATGTCATCCAGACGCCGGTCGAGCTGATTACCCAGTGATGTTGTAATCCCTGTAGGAGCAGGCTTGCCCCGTGATCACCGGCCTGACCGGTGCCATGCGCCGCGTCGACGGCTTCGCAGGGCAAGCCCGCGCCTACCGGGGTGTTGTGCCAACCTAGGAGAGTATGGCCATGTCAGTATCGGCCAATGAAACCGTGCTAGCCGTCAGCGGTCTGGGCAAGACCTACGCCCAGCCCGTGCTCGGTGATGTCACCCTCGATCTGCGCGGCGGCGAGGTGCTGGCCCTGACCGGCGAGAACGGCGCGGGCAAGTCGACCCTGTCCAAGCTGATCAGCGGCCTGGAGATCCCCACCACCGGGCAGATGCGCTATCGCGGCCAGCCCTACAGCCCCGGCAACCGCGCCGAGGCCGAGCGCCTTGGCGTGCGCATGGTGATGCAGGAGCTCAACCTGCTGCCCACCCTGACCGTGGCCGAGAACCTGTTCCTCGACAACCTGCCCAGCCGCCTCGGCTGGGTCAGCCAGAAGCGCCTGCGCCAGCTGGCCAGCGCGGCCATGGCCCAGGTCGGCCTGGACGCCATCGACCCGGACACCCCTGTGGGCGAGCTGGGCATCGGCCACCAGCAGATGGTCGAGATCGCCCGCAACCTGATCGGCGACTGCCATGTGCTGATTTTCGACGAACCCACGGCCATGCTCACCGCCCGCGAGGTGGAGCTGTTGTTCACCCAGATCGAGCGCCTGCGCCAGCGCGGCGTGGCCATCGTCTATATCTCCCATCGCCTCGAAGAGCTGCAACGCGTGGCCCAGCGCATCGCCGTGCTGCGCGACGGCAAGCTGGTGTGCGCCGAGCCGATCCAGCGCTACAACAGCGAGCAACTGGTCAACCTGATGGTCGGTCGCGAGCTGGGCGAGCATATCGACCTCGGCCAGCGCAGCATCGGCGCGCCGCTGCTCAAGGTCGACAAGCTCAGCCGTGGCGACAAAGTGCGCGAGGTGTCGTTCGAGGTCAGGGCAGGGGAGATCTTCGGCATCTCCGGCCTGATCGGCGCCGGGCGCACCGAGTTGCTGCGCCTGATCTACGGCGCCGACCGCGCCGACAGCGGCCAGGTCGCCCTCGGCCAGCCGCCGGTGCCGGTGGTCATCGATTCGCCCAAGGCCGCTGTCAAGGCCGGCATTGCGCTGATCACCGAGGACCGCAAGGGCGAAGGCCTGCTGCTGAGCCAGTCGATCAGCGCCAACATCGCCTTGGGCAACCTCGGTGCCGTGTCCCGCGCCGGCGTGCTCGACCGCGACGCCGAGCGCGCGCTGGCCGAGCGCCAGATCGGCGCCATGCGCATCCGCAGTGCCAGCCCTGCCCAAGCCGTGGGCGAGCTGTCCGGCGGCAACCAGCAGAAGGTGGTGATCGGCCGCTGGCTGGAGCGCGACTGCCAGGTGCTGCTGTTCGACGAGCCCACCCGCGGTATCGACGTCGGCGCCAAGTTCGACATTTATGGCCTGCTCGCCGAGCTCGCCCGCCAGGGCAAGGCCATCGTCGTGGTGTCCAGCGACCTGCGCGAGCTGATGCTGATCTGCGACCGTATTGCCGTGCTCAGCGCCGGTCGTCTGATCGACACCTTCGACCGTGATCACTGGACCCAGGACCAACTGCTTGCCGCCGCCTTCGCCGGCTACCAGAAACGTGATGCCCTGCTGCACGACGCAGCCCCCAGGATGGACGCATGAAAACCACAACAAATACGTCGGGCGCCGCGCCCGTGCGCCGCAGCGGCACCTATTTCGGCCTGGGCACCTACCTGGGCCTGGCCGGCGCCTTGCTGGCGATGATCGTGCTGTTCTCGATGCTGAGCAGCCACTTCCTGTCCTACGCCACCTTCAGCACCCTGGCCAACCAGATCCCCGACTTGATGGTGCTGGCGGTGGGCATGACCTTCGTCCTGATCATCGGCGGCATCGACCTGTCGGTGGGCTCGGTGCTGGCCCTGGCCGCCTCGACGGTCAGCGTGGCGATCCTCGGCTGGGGCTGGAGCGTGCTGCCTGCCGCGCTGCTGGGCATGGCCGTGGCCGCGTTGGCCGGCACCGTCACCGGCAGCATCACTGTGGCCTGGCGCATCCCCTCGTTCATCGTCTCGCTGGGCGTGCTGGAGATGGCCCGTGGCCTGGCCTACCAGTTCACCGACTCGCGTACCGCCTACATCGGCGACGCCTTTGCATGGTTCTCCAACCCCATCGCCTTCGGCATCTCGCCGGCCTTCATCATCGCCTTGCTGGTGATCGTTGCCGCCCAGCTGGTGCTGACCCGCACCGTGTTCGGCCGCTACCTGATCGGCATCGGCACCAATGAAGAGGCCGTGCGCCTGGCCGGCATCGACCCGCGTCCGTACAAGATCCTGGTATTCGCCCTGATGGGCGTGCTCGCCGGCCTCGCCGCGCTGTTCCAGATCTCCCGTCTGGAAGCCGCCGATCCCAACGCCGGCTCCGGCCTCGAGCTGCAGGTGATCGCCGCCGTGGTGATCGGCGGCACCAGCCTGATGGGAGGCCGCGGCTCGGTCATCAGCACCTTCTTCGGCGTGCTGATCATTTCGGTGCTGGCCGCAGGCTTGGCCCAGATCGGCGCTTCGGAGCCGACCAAACGCATCATCACCGGGGCGGTGATCGTCATCGCCGTGGTACTCGACACTTACCGCAGCCGGCGCGCGAACCGGCGGAACTGAAACCATGGCAACCATCAAAGACGTCGCGGCACTGGCGGGGATTTCCTACACCACCGTGTCCCATGTACTGAACAAGACCCGCCCGGTCAGCGAGCACGTGCGCCTGAAGGTCGAGGCGGCGATCGCCGAGCTCGACTACGTGCCCAGCGCCGTGGCCCGCTCGCTCAAGGCGCGCAGCACCGCCACCATCGGCCTGCTGGTGCCCAACAGCGTCAACCCGTACTTTGCCGAGTTGGCCCGGGGCATCGAGGACGCCTGCGAGCGCAATGGCTACTGCGTGATCCTGTGCAACTCCGACGACGACCCGCAGAAGCAGCGCAGCTACCTGCGTGTGTTGCTGGAAAAGCGTATCGACGGGCTGATCGTCGCCTCGGTGGGCGAGGACCAGGACCTGCTCGACAGCCTCAGCGGCGTGCGCACGCCGATGGTCATCGTCGACCGCGCCCTGGACGGCGTCGAGGCCGACCTGGTGCGCATCGACCACGAGCAGGGCGCCTACCTGGCCACCCGCCACCTGCTGGAGCTGGGGCACCGCGAGATCGCCACCATCGGCGGCCCGGTGGACACCGGTGTCAGCCAGCTGCGCATGGCCGGTTTCCGCCGGGCGATGGCCGAGGCCGGCGTGCGCGTTGCCCCCGGCCATGTGCTGCACAGCGACTTCACCAGCCCTGGCGGGCATGCCGCCGCGGCGCGCCTGCTCGATGGCGAGCGGCCGACGGCGATCTTCGCCGGTAACGACATGATCGGCTTCGGCGTGTTGCGCGCCGCCGCCGAGCGCAACATCGACGTGCCCGGGGAGCTGTCGGTGATCGGCTTCGACGATATCGAGCTGAGCCGCTATGTGTACCCGGCGCTGACCACGGTCGGCCAGTCGATCCGTGAGCTGGGCGAGAGCGCCGCCGGCCTGTTGCTGTCGCGCATCGTCACGCCACGGCGCGAAGGCGGCGCCGAGCAGCGCATCGTCGCCCCGCGCATCGTTTTGCGTGAATCCACCGGGCCGCGCCCGGACCTGTTCAACGATTACCGTTAAGGAATACCCATGGATGCCAAGGTGGTGGTGGTCGGCAGCCTCAACATGGACCTGGTGACCCGCGCCCAGCGCCTGCCCCGGGGCGGCGAGACCTTGCCCGGCGAAAGCTTCTTCACCGCGCCCGGCGGCAAGGGCGCCAACCAGGCGGTGGCCGCCGCGCGGCTGGGCGCCAGCGTGGCAATGGTCGGTAACGTCGGTGATGACGCCTATGGCCAGCAGTTGCGCCAGGCGTTGAAGCGCGAGGGTGTCGATTGCCAGGGCGTGAGCCTGTGCGAGGGCGTGTCCAGCGGCGTGGCGCTGATCGTGGTGGATGCCGCCAGCCAGAACGCCATCGTCGTCATTCCCGGCGGCAACGGCCTGCTCGGGCCCGAGTCGGTGAGCCGCTTCGACCACCTGCTGCAGGGCGCCGAGGTGATCATCTGCCAACTTGAGGTGCCCACCGCCACCGTGGCCTGGACCCTGGCCCGTGGCCGCGAGCTGGGCAAGACCGTGATCCTCAACCCGGCGCCGGCCAGCGGGCCGCTGCCGGCGGAGTGGTATGCCTACATCGACTACCTGATCCCCAACGAGAGCGAGGCCGAGGCCCTGGCCGGGGTGCAGGTAGAGGATCAGGACAGCGCCCGCCGGGCGGCCGAACGTCTGCGTCAGCTGGGCGCGGGCAAGGTGATTGTCACCCTGGGCGGTGACGGCGCGCTGTTGGTCGATGCCGTCGGCAGCCTGCACTTCCCGGCGCCGCGGGTGCAGCCGGTGGACACCACGGCGGCCGGCGACACCTTCGTCGGCGGCTTTGCCGCTGGCCTGGCGCGCGGCCTGCCCGAGGGCGAGGCGATCACCTTCGGCCAGCGCGCCGCCGCGTTGTCGGTGACCCGTGTCGGCGCGCAGCCTTCGATCCCTTACCTGAAGGAGCTGGCGCCATGAAGAAGACGCCACTGTTGAATATCGCCCTGTCGCGGACCATCGCCGGGCTGGGCCATGGCGACATCCTGGTGATCGGTGATGCCGGCCTGCCGGTGCCGTCGGGCGTGGAGCTGATCGACCTGGCGCTGACGCCGGGCATCCCGGACTTCGCCTGCGTGCTGCGCGTGGTGCTGAGCGAAATGCAGGTCGAGCGCCATGTGCTGGCCGAGGAGGTGTTCCAGGCTTTGCCGCCAGGGTTGGCCGAGGTCGAGCGGCTGCATGCCGGCGGCGAGCTGGGCCAGCGCCAGGTGCTCAGCCATGCCGATTTCAAGGCCCTGTGTCGCCAGGCCCGGGCCGTGGTGCGTACGGGGGAGTGCAAGCCCTACAGCAATATTGCCCTGGTGGCGGGCGTTACCTTTTAGACCGAATGCGAGGGCTTTGCCCTCGGTCGCAGCGCAAGGCCGCCCCCACGGGTTGGGTTGTGGGGGCGGCTTGCCGGCGAAAGGGCCGCAAAGCGGCTCCCGTTGAAACCATCCCCTAGCAACAAGGAGTGCTAAATGTCCCTCAAATCCCTGCTCCAAGGAGCCGTCCTCATGTCCGCGCTAGCCGCCACTGCCGTCATGGCCGCGCCCCGCGACCTGATCATCGATACCGACCCCGGCGCCGATGACGTGGTTGCCCTGCTGCTGGCCATGGCCTCGCCCGAGGAACTGAAGATCCGCGCCATCACTACCGTGGCTGGCAACGTGCGTCTGGAAAAGACCTCGCGCAACGCCCGTCTGGCCCGCGAATGGGCAGGCCGCGAAGAGATCCCGGTGTACGCCGGGGCAGGGCGGCCGATGGTGCGCACGCCGATCTACGCCGCCAACGTCCACGGCGAGGAAGGCCTGACCGGCGTCCAGGTCCACGAACCGAAAAAGCCCCTGGCCAACGGCAATGCCGTGCAGTACCTGATCGACACCCTGGGCGCTGCTGAGCCCCACAGCATCACCGTGGCCATGCTCGGCCCGCAGACCAACCTGGCCCTGGCGCTGATCCAGAAACCCGAGATCGTCAACGGCATCAAGGAAGTGGTGGTGATGGGTGGCGCCCACTTCAACGGCGGCAACATCACCCCGGCCGCCGAATTCAACCTGTTCGCCGACCCCCACGCCGCCGAAGTGGTGCTGGCCAGCGGCGTCAAGCTGACCTACCTGCCGCTGGACGTCACCCACAAGGTGCTCACCAGCGACGCCCGCCTCAAGCAGCTGGCGGCGGTGAACAACAATGCCAGCAAGCTGGTGGTGGACATCCTCAACGCCTACATCAAGTTCGACATGGACAACTACGGCATGCCCGGCGGCCCGGTGCACGACGCCAGCGTCATCGCCTACCTGCTCAAGCCCGAACTGTTCAAGGGCCGCCAGGTGCACATGGTAGTCGACAGTCGTGAAGGCCCGACCTTCGGTCAGACCATCGCCGACTGGTACGGCGTGCTCAAGCAGCCGGCCAACGTGATGTGGATCGAGGAGGGCGACGCCCAGGGCTTCTTCGACCTGCTCAGCGCCCGCCTGGCGCGATTGAAATAGCCTCGTGCGGCGCGTGGCGCTCGAGCACTTGCTCGATGAAGCTGCGCGCCGCGTCACCCCCGCGGTCGCGCACCAGCAGGTCGACGGCGATCAGCATCAGTTCTTCAGGTGTGCGCGGGCTGTAGGCGCTCTGGCCCTCGTCCCACTTGACCTTGATATCGGCGTCGATGCTATGGCTGCTCATGGGGCGGTTCTCGCTGGGCCTGGGTGAAAGGTCGAATACCGCGTCCTGGCGTTCGAAGGGGAGGCGTTTCGCGCTCCGCTTCTTGCAGTAAATCATGCCTTTGCGTGACGGCACCTGCGACTTAAGCATAAGAGGCGCGGTTGGCCGAACCGACGGTTCGGTGCAAAATCCGGTGACGATTGCCTTTCGCGTCAAGTGGCCGAGTCAGGCAGAATTGTGCGGTTGTGCAACAAATGCCTGGAGGAATTGTCGCATCAGGCAGTTCCCGGATTTATTTAGGAGGATTCATGTTCCGTACCCGCGCTTCCCTGGCGACCTTGCTGGTGGCTTCCGTTCTGACAGGTTGCAGCACCGGTGGCTCCTCGGGCGGCAGCAGTACCCAGGCCACCCCGGCCGGCAATGATGGCCGCTGCGAAGCCAGTGGCGCCGACTTCACCATCGGCAAGCTGGCCTCGCCAGAGTTGTTGGAGCAGGCGCGCAAGGCTAGTGGCTCGCAGATGGCGCGCATCCTCAAGCCTCACGACATGATCACCCTGGAATACCGCTCCGAGCGGCTGAACCTGAATGTCGACGACAAGGGTGTGGTTACCCGCGTCAACTGCGGTTGATCCAAGCCCAGAATTGGCCCCCTGTTGGAGCGGCCTTGTGTCGCGATAGGGGCGCGCAGCGGCCCCAAGTTCGTCGCCACAACACAGAGCGCCGGGCCGCTTTGCGGCCCTATCGCGACGCAAGGCCGCTCCCACAAAGGTACTGCGTGATTCTGGCAGGCAATAAAAAACCCGCCACAAGTGGCGGGTTTTTTTGCAGCTATCCGAAAATTACTCCGGACGAACCTGCGCAGCCTGCATGCCCTTCTGGCCTTTTTCGGCGACGAAGGAAACAGTTTGGCCTTCTTTCAGGCTTTTGAAACCGTCGGTTTCGATAGCCTTGAAGTGTACGAACAGGTCGTCGCCGCCGCCTTGAGGAGTGATGAAGCCGAAGCCTTTCTCATCGTTGAACCACTTGACGGTGCCGGTTTGGCGATTGGACATGGGGTGAATCTCCAGAAACATGATTTTTTATCGGGGTGCAATGTCGCGAAGCTTCAGTGGCACCGACGACACTATAGTCCATTTCTACGCATCTAGCGCCTTTTACCTTCGCAGGATGTTGATCCAGCGCAAAAGATGCGTGAAATGGCCCGCTAACCCTGGTTATTTCGGCTTGCAGGAGGCCTGAACCACCTGCTGGGCCTTCTGCATCAGCTTGGCGTCAACGCCGTCCTGGCTGTCGAGGTCTTCGATCTCCTTATCGTTGAAGTTCTTTTTGATGGCTTGGGCGCCACACTCGCAGTGCTTCTTCGCCATCGCCGCGTCCACGCCCTGGCCGCTCGCCACCTGTTGGCACTGGGTCATGTAGTGCGCTTCCTTACCGGCGGGGAAATTGCCTGCATTGGCAGCCAAAGGCAGCAGCAGGGCGCTTGCGGCGCAGGCAGCCAGAAGGGACTGAAGTCGCATAACCGGACACTCCTTGGGTAAAGGTCTCATCAAGAGTAGGTTGCTTCAGAAGGTCTGATAGGAAATTTTCCGTACAAGTTCACCCCGGCAGCGTAATTTCCAAATATTTCCGCGACCCGGTGCAACCCGCGTGCTAGCATGCTCGGCTTGCGGCTCGCCACCGGCAGCCTGCAACTTTTACCTTCCAGTCACTCTGGTTCGACCCTGGCAGGCCGAAAGGTCTCTGCCACTGTGAGGCAGGCTTTCCCGCGGGAAAGGCAGGGCGGATCTTGTACTGGCTCATCCCAACCCACGTGACCTTTGGTAGGGGTCACCACTAGGAGAGGAGGCGCCATGCCCGTTATTACTCTTCCCGATGGCAGTCAACGCACGTTCGACCAGCCGGTATCCGTAGCCGAAGTCGCCGCATCGATTGGTGCGGGCCTCGCCAAGGCCACCTTGGCCGGCAAGGTCGACGGCAAGCTCGTCGATGCCTGCGACAAGATCGACCACGACGCCACCCTGCAGATCATCACCCCTAAAGATGAAGAGGGACTGGAGATCATCCGTCACTCGTGCGCCCACCTGATCGGCCACGCGGTGAAGCAGCTGTACCCGACCGCCCGCATGGTGATCGGCCCGGTGATCGACGAAGGCTTCTATTACGACATCGCCTACGAGCGTCCCTTCACCCCGGACGACCTCGCCGCCATCGAAAAGCGCATGCAGCAGCTGATCGACACGGACTACGATGTCGTCAAGAAGATGACCCCGCGCGCCGAAGTCATCGACGTGTTCACCCAGCGTGGCGAAGACTACAAGCTGCGCCTGGTCGAGGACATGCCGGATGAACAGGCCATGGGCCTGTACTACCACGAAGAATACGTCGACATGTGCCGTGGCCCGCACGTGCCGAATACTCGTTTCCTCAAGGCATTCAAGCTGACCAAGCTGAGCGGCGCCTACTGGCGCGGCGATGCCAAGAACGAGCAGCTGCAACGCGTGTACGGCACCGCCTGGGCCGACAAGAAGCAGCTGGCCGCCTACATCCAGCGCATCGAAGAAGCCGAAAAACGCGACCACCGCAAGATCGGCAAGCAGCTCGACCTGTTCCACCTGCAGGAAGAAGCCCCGGGCATGGTGTTCTGGCACGCCAACGGCTGGACCGTGTACCAGGTGCTCGAGCAGTACATGCGCCAGGTCCAGCGTGAAAACGGCTACCAGGAGATCAAGACCCCGCAGGTCGTCGACCGCATCCTCTGGGAGCGTTCCGGCCACTGGTCCAACTACGCCGAGAACATGTTCACCACTTCGTCGGAAAACCGCGACTACGCGGTAAAACCGATGAACTGCCCGTGCCACGTGCAGGTGTTCAACCAGGGCCTCAAATCGTACCGCGACCTGCCGCTGCGCCTGGCCGAGTTCGGTGCCTGCCACCGTAACGAGCCGTCCGGCGCCCTGCACGGCATCATGCGCGTGCGTGGCTTTGTACAAGACGACGCGCACATCTTCTGCACCGAAGACCAGGTGAAGAAAGAAGCCGCCGACTTCATCAAGCTGACCCTGGATGTGTACAAGGACTTCGGTTTCACCGACGTCGCCATGAAACTCTCGACCCGCCCCGCCAAGCGCGTGGGTTCCGAAGAGCTGTGGGACCGCGCCGAAGGCGCGCTGGCCGACGCCCTGAACGAGTCGGGCCTGGAGTGGGAATACCAGCCGGGCGAGGGCGCGTTCTACGGTCCGAAGATCGAGTTCACCCTGCGCGACTGCCTCGGCCGTAACTGGCAGTGCGGCACCCTGCAGTACGACCCGAACCTGCCGGAGCGCCTGGACGCCAGCTACATCGCCGAAGACAACAGCCGCGTGCGCCCGGTGATGCTGCACCGCGCCATCCTCGGCTCGTTCGAACGCTTCATCGGCATGCTCATCGAGCACTACGCCGGCGTGTTCCCGGCCTGGCTCGCCCCGACCCAAGCCGTGATCATGAACATCACCGACAAGCAGGCCGATTTCGCCCTCGAGGTGGAAAAAGCCCTGAACGGTAGCGGATTCCGTGCCAAGTCGGACTTGAGAAATGAGAAGATCGGCTTTAAAATCCGCGAGCATACGTTGCTGCGTGTCCCTTACCTTTTGGTTATAGGGGATCGCGAAGTCGAAACGCAAACCGTCGCTGTGCGCACCCGCGAAGGCGCAGACCTGGGCTCGATGCCCGTCGCGCAGTTCGCTGAGCTGCTGTCGCAAGCGGTTTCCCGGCGTGGTCGCCAAGAATCGGAGTAATGACTATTAAGCGTGAAATGAGAAACGATAAACGAACTGCACCGAAAGCCCCGATCAACGAGAATATCTCGGCACGCGAGGTTCGGTTAATTGGTGCTGACGGCGAGCAGATTGGCATCGTCTCGATTGATGAAGCGCTGCGTATCGCTGATGAAGCGAAGCTGGATCTGGTGGAAATCTCTGCAGACGCGCAACCGCCCGTCTGCAAGGTGATGGACTACGGCAAGCACCTCTTCGAGAAGAAGAAGCAGGCCAACGAAGCCAAGAAGAACCAGAAGCAGATCCAGATCAAAGAAATCAAGTTTCGTCCAGGGACGGAAGAAGGGGATTACCAGGTAAAACTACGCAACCTGGTACGTTTCCTTAGCGATGGGGACAAGGCCAAGATCTCTCTGAGATTCCGCGGCCGTGAGATGGCCCACCAGGAGCTGGGCATGGAGCTGTTGAAGCGGGTCGAAACCGACCTCGCCGAATACGGCACCGTTGAGCAGCATCCGAAGATGGAAGGACGCCAGCTTATGATGGTCATCGCCCCCAAAAAGAAGAAGTAATCTCCCGGGCACGGCAGGCCTGATGATTATTGTGTAATTTTATCGAATGCGGAGTTCCAACATGCCAAAAATGAAAACCAAGAGCGGTGCTGCGAAGCGTTTCCTGAAAACCGCTTCCGGCTTCAAGCACAAGCACGCTTTCAAGAGCCACATCCTGACCAAAATGTCGACCAAGCGTAAGCGTCAACTGCGCGGTGCCAGCCTGCTGCACCCGTCTGACGTGGCAAAAGTCGAGCGCATGCTGCGCGTACGTTAATTTCGGTCAAAGATAGAGGAAGTTACTCATGGCTCGTGTAAAGCGTGGCGTCATCGCTCGTAAGCGTCACAAGAAAATTCTGAAACTGGCTAAAGGCTACTACGGTGCACGCTCGCGCGTATTCCGCGTTGCCAAGCAGGCGGTCATCAAGGCAGGCCAATACGCCTACCGCGACCGTCGTCAGAAGAAGCGTCAGTTCCGCGCACTGTGGATCGCTCGTATCAACGCCGGTGCCCGCACCAACGGTCTGTCGTACAGCCGTCTGATTGCTGGCCTGAAAAAGGCGTCGATCGAAATCGACCGTAAGGTTCTGGCCGATCTGGCAGTGAACGAAAAAGCGGCGTTTGCTGCGATTGTCGAGAAGGCTAAAGCCGTACTGGCTTAAGTACCCACGACAATCATCCGGCGGCGCCTGCGCCGTCGGGTGTAAAACGTCATCGGATAGGGGAAGAGCCTTCAAAAGCTCTTCCCCTATTTTCGTATCTGGAGTCTGTACATGGAAAACCTGGACGCGCTGGTCGCCCAAGCCCTCGAGGCCGTGGAACGCGCTGAAGACATCACTACCCTGGAACAGATCCGGGTTCAATTCCTCGGCAAGAAAGGCGAACTGACCCAGGTGATGAAGACCCTGGGCAACCTGCCAGCCGAAGAGCGCCCCAAGGTCGGCGCGCTGATCAACGACGCCAAGGAACGCGTCACCGACGTGCTCAACGCACGCAAGGCCGGTTTTGAAGAGGCTGAGCTCAACGCTCGCCTGGCCGCCGAATGCATCGACGTGACCCTGCCAGGCCGTGGCCAGACCACCGGCGGGCTGCACCCGATCACCCGTACTCTCGAGCGCATCGAGCAGTTCTTCACCCACATCGGCTACGGCATCGCCGAAGGCCCCGAGGTCGAAGACGACTACCACAACTTCGAAGCGCTCAACATCCCCGGCCACCACCCGGCCCGGGCGATGCACGACACCTTCTATTTCAATGCCAACATGCTGCTGCGCACCCACACCTCGCCGGTACAGGTGCGCACCATGGAAAGCACCCAGCCGCCGATCCGCATCGTCTGCCCAGGCCGTGTGTACCGTTGCGACTCGGATATCACCCACTCGCCGATGTTCCACCAGGTCGAAGGCCTGCTGATCGATCGTGGCATCAACTTCGCCGACCTCAAGGGCACCATCGAAGAGTTCCTGCGGGTGTTCTTCGAGAAAGAACTGGCCGTGCGCTTCCGCCCGTCGTTCTTCCCCTTCACCGAGCCTTCCGCCGAAGTCGACATCCAGTGCGTGATGTGTTCCGGCAAGGGCTGCCGCGTGTGCAAGCAGACCGGCTGGCTGGAAGTGATGGGCTGCGGCATGGTCCACCCGAACGTGCTGCGCATGTCCGGCATCGACCCGGAAGAGTTCCAGGGCTTCGCCTTCGGCATGGGCGCCGAGCGCCTGGCCATGCTGCGCTATGGCGTCAACGATTTGCGTCTGTTCTTCGACAACGACCTGCGGTTCTTGGCTCAATTCCGCTAGGCCCAATCGACGCAACTTTCAGGAGAACAGCATGAAATTCAGTGAACAGTGGCTGCGCGGTTGGGTAAACCCGCAAGTCTCCCGTGACGAACTGGTTGCCCGCCTGTCCATGGCCGGCCTCGAAGTCGACAGCGTGACCCCCGCTGCCGGCCAGTTCAGCGGCATCGTGGTGGGCGAGATCCTCACCACCGAACAACACCCGGACGCCGACAAGCTGCGCGTATGCCAGGTGAGCAACGGCGCAGAGACCTTCCAGGTGGTCTGCGGCGCCCCGAATGCCCGCCCAGGCATCAAGATCCCGTTCGCCATGATCGGCGCCGAACTGCCGGGCGACTTCAAGATCAAGAAGGCCAAGCTGCGCGGCGTCGAGTCGTTCGGCATGCTCTGCTCGGCTTCCGAGCTGCAGATCAGCGAAGAGAACGACGGCCTGCTGGAATTGGCGGCTGACGCCCCGGTTGGCGAAGACATTCGCAAGTACCTGAACCTGGACGACGCCAGCATCGAGATCGGCCTGACCCCGAACCGCGGCGACTGCCTGTCCCTGGCCGGCCTTGCCCGTGACGTCAGCGCCCTGTACGACGTGCCGGTCACCCGCCCGGTCGTGCCGGCCGTACCGGCTGCCCACGACGAAGTGCGCCCGGTCGAAGTCAGCGCCCCGGCCGCCTGCCCACGCTACCTGGGCCGCGTGATCCGCAACGTCGACCTGAGCAAGCCGACCCCGCTGTGGATGGTCGAGCGCCTGCGCCGCAGCGACGTGCGCAGCATCGACGCCGCCGTCGACATCACCAACTACGTGATGCTCGAACTCGGCCAGCCGATGCACGCCTTCGACCTCGCCGAAATCAACGGCGGCATCCGCGTACGCATGGCCGAGGAGGGCGAGAAGCTCGTCCTGCTGGATGGCCAGGAAGTCGCCCTGCGCGCCGATACCCTGGTGATCGCCGACCACACCCGCGCCCTGGCCATTGCCGGCGTGATGGGTGGCGAGCACAGCGGCGTCAACACCGAGAAGACCCGCGACCTGTTCCTCGAGAGCGCCTTCTTCGAGCCGATTTCCGTTGCCGGCAAGGCCCGTTCCTACGGCCTGCACACCGACGCCTCGCACCGCTACGAGCGCGGCGTGGACTCGCAACTGGCCCGCGAAGCCATGGAGCGCGCCACCGCCCTGGTGCTGGAGATTGTTGGCGGCGAAGCCGGTCCGATCGTCGAGACCGTGAGCGAGCAGCACCTGCCGAATATCGCGCCGATCATCCTGCGCGCCGAACGCATCACCCAGATGCTCGGCATGGAGATGGACGCCGCCCAGGTCGAGCAGCTGCTCAACGCCCTGGAGCTGAAGACCAGCGCCAATGGGGCAGGGCAGTGGACGGTCACCGTCCCAAGCCACCGCTTCGACGTCAGCCTGGAAGTCGACCTGATCGAAGAGCTGGCCCGCCTGTACGGCTACAACAACCTGCCGGTGCGCTACCCGCAGGCCCGCCTGGCCCCGCAAGCCCGCCCGGAAACCCGCGGCGAGCTGCCGAACCTGCGCCGTCTGCTGGTCGCCCGCGGCTACCAGGAAGCCATCACCTACAGCTTCATCGACCCGAAACTGTTCGAGCTGTTCACCCCAGGCGTCGAGCCGCTGCTGCTGGCCAACCCCATCTCCAGCGACATGGCCGCCATGCGCGCCTCGCTGTGGCCGGGCCTGGTCAAGGCGATGCAGCACAACCTCAACCGCCAGCAAGACCGCGTGCGCCTGTTCGAAAGCGGCCTGCGCTTCGTCGGCCAGCTCGGTGACCTCAAGCAGCAGCCGATGATCGCCGGTGTCGTCACCGGCAGCCGCCTGCCAGAAGGCTGGGCCAACGGTCGCGACGGCATCGACTTCTTCGACGTCAAAGCCGACGTGGAAGCCCTGCTGGGTTACTCGGGCGCCCTGAGCGACTTCAGCTTCGTCGCCGGCAAGCACCCAGCCCTGCACCCAGGCCAGACCGCCCGCATCGAGCGCGACGGCAAGGAAGTCGGCTACCTCGGCGCCATCCACCCGGAGCTGGCCAAGACCCTCGGCCTCGACCGCCCGGTGTTCGTCTTCGAGCTGGTGCTCGGTGATGTAGTCGAAGGCCGCCTGCCGAAGTTCAGCGAGCTGTCCAAGTTCCCGGAAACCCGCCGTGACCTGGCCTTGATCGCAGGTCGTGATGTAGCTTCGAGCTCCGTGCTTGAAGTAATTCGTGACAATGCAGGCGAATGGCTCACAGACCTCAGGCTGTTTGACGTCTACCAGGGTAAAGGCATTGATCCTGATAGAAAAAGCCTGGCCGTCGGCTTGACCTGGCAACATCCATCGCGCACTCTTAACGACGATGAGGTGAATGAAACCCTGCAAACCATCCTCACCTCGCTTGAACAAAGGTTGAACACCACGTTAAGGAAATAACGGCATGGGTGCTCTGACGAAAGCTGAGATGGCCGAAAGGCTGTACGAGGAGCTGGGGCTTAACAAGCGTGAGGCCAAGGAGCTGGTCGAGCTGTTTTTCGAAGAAATTCGGCACGCGCTTGAAGACAACGAGCAGGTCAAGCTGTCCGGTTTCGGCAACTTCGACCTTCGCGACAAACGCCAGCGGCCGGGCCGCAACCCTAAAACAGGGGAAGAGATCCCGATCACCGCGCGCCGCGTCGTCACCTTTCGTCCAGGGCAGAAGCTGAAAGCCCGGGTAGAGGCCTATGCTGGAACCAAGCCATAACGACGAGCTGCCCCCCATCCCGGGCAAACGCTACTTCACCATCGGTGAAGTCAGCGAGCTCTGTGCGGTAAAACCGCACGTGCTGCGCTACTGGGAGCAGGAATTTCCGCAGCTCAACCCGGTGAAGCGCCGTGGCAACCGGCGGTATTATCAGCGCCAGGATGTGCTGATGATCCGCCAGATCCGCGCTTTGCTGTATGACCAGGGCTTTACCATTGGCGGAGCGCGGTTACGGCTCTCCAGTGATGAGGTCAAGGATGAGTCCAGCCAGTACAAGCAGCTGATTCGGCAGATGATTGCGGAGTTGGAGGATGTGTTGGTGGTGTTGAAGAAGTGACCTGGTTGGCGACGAGTGGAAATTTTTGAAAAAAAGCTTCCATTATTCAAAAGGTTAGGTTACATTCTTCAACGTTCTCAGCGGTATTGAGAATGATGTCGGGGCGTAGCGCAGCCCGGTAGCGCACTTGCATGGGGTGCAAGGGGTCGAGTGTTCGAATCACTCCGTCCCGACCAAAATACTCCAAAGAATCCAGTCACTTAGCGGTGGCTGGATTTTTTTATGCCTTCGTTTTTTGCCGCTGATAGAAATTTACCCCACTTTTTGCGCCACCGAGATGTTGATTAGATTTGGTGGGCTGCTTAGTACATCGAAATCCGTGACTGCGGGTTGTTCAGAGCCGTTTACGTCTATGGTTTGATGGTCAGTTGCTCGCACCAACTGAATTGCAAATGGTAAATCTCAGTTGGCCGCTTTCGACCCAGGCTGTGTGAAAACGGGCTGGAGGCAGTTAACTAAACGCAATGCACACTGGTTCCATCTCTATCTGCGCATTTTCACAAGCACCTACGAGATCTCGCACGCAGTAAAGTCTCCATCCCTTACCCGATCCCCACTTTGCCTCGACAGTTTCAAGCGAAGACTCTTCCTCCTTCGTTGCCCGAGCCCAATCATCGTGCCCGATCTCAACGATCAATTGCGCCTGGTAGACCTTTAAAAATGGAAGCAAGCGTTTCGCCTGCTCTACTTCTATAAGGACAAATTCGGCTGTATCGAGTTGCTGTTTGACATTTTCGACCAGTTCGTGAGCCTGCAATGGGAGTGCATCTAACACTGCCTCCAAGGCTGATCCCGATTTGTCGGCACTTTGGAAGGTGCCGCAGATGATGTTCCCTCCTGCCATATCCTTTTCCCTATCGTGGCTTCGAAGCCTAGATTATGCACCTCGCGATAAAGTGTCTATCGCCGAATCTTGGCTGATTTACACCCGTCGCGAGCAATCAATTGATCCAAAGCTTGGTGAAAAAAACCGGCGATTTGAATCGCCCCTGGTTTCGTAGACACCTCCAAGCCTCATAATGAGGCCCAAATAGGAGGTGCCATGAGTCGTCAGCGTTACCCCGAAGAATTCAAGATC
>NZ_JBLIYX010000032.1:0-30448 GCF_057480955.1 Pseudomonas sp. P65(2024) | reverse complement strand
TGTACGGAGATCGGTTCATCAGGCCGACCTGGTGAAAGTCAGGGCCTGCCTGACGGCAGGCCGTTACCGGCCCGCACACAAAAAATCTGACACTTCCGCGTCAACATCGCAAATGAATGCGCATACAACTATCAAAACCACCTAACATCAACATCAACATCAACATCAACATCAACATCAACAACCCACAAACCTTTAAACACAATACGCCACCAGAGTTAAAACACTCAAACCCATCCGAGCCCCCCACACCCACCAGCGCGAGCTACAATATCCCCCCCAGGCCTCCCCCAAGCCAACCATGATCCAGTCCAACCTCGACCTCTTCGCCCCCCACCCCCAGCGCCTGGCCCCCCAGACAACGCTGCTGCCCGGCTTCGCCCTGCCCGACCTCGAGCCCCTGCTGGACGCCCTGCGCCCCGTGCTCCGCGCAGCACCATTTCGCCATATGCAAACCCCCGGTGGCCTGCGCATGGCCGTGGCCCTGACCAACTGCGGCTCACTGGGCTGGATCAGCGACGAAAACGGCTACCGCTATACCCCCATTGACCCTGTCAGCGCAAAACCCTGGCCCGCCCTGCCCCAGGTACTCATCGACCTGGCCACCCGAGCCGCCGCACTGACAGGCTTCGAAGGCTTCATACCGGACGCCTGCCTGGTCAACCATTACCTGCCCGGCACCCGTCTGAGCCTGCACCAGGACCGCGACGAACAAGACTACGGACAACCGATCGTCTCGATCTCACTGGGTCTGCCAGCGGTATTCCTGTTCGGCGGCCTGCAGCGCTCGGACCGTCCCCAGCGCATCCCGCTGAATCACGGTGACGTGCTGGTGTGGGGCGGCGAAGACCGCCTGCGCTTTCATGGCGTAATGCCGATCAAGCCAGGCGTGCACCCACGCATGGGCGAGCGACGAATCAACCTCACCCTGCGCAAGGCAGGATGAGTTCGGCAGCTACGGGCTGCAGAACCACTCGCGCCGTTCGTCGAAGGCAGCCCGGATCGCCCCCACCATCACCTGGACCAGCGGGTCGGCCTCGGTCTGGCCGTTGACCGCCAGCCACACCCGCCGCCGCATCGGTTCGCGGAACAGGCCCGGCAAAGCCAGCAGCCCACGATCCAGGTGCGTCGCATAATGCGGCAGCAAGCCGACGCTGGCGCTGCACTTGATCAGCTGGCAGTACATCTCGTAGTCCTGGATCTGCGTCACCCCGGCCGTACGGGTGCGCAGCAGCGCCTGCCAGGGCATCAGCGCCTGCACGCCAGCTTCGCCCTGCCATTGCACCAGCATGTAGTCCTGCAGGTCCGCCAGGCTGGTCGGCCGGTTGGCCTCACGGGCATAGCGCTTGGCGATATGCGGCAGGTACTCGAGGGTGGCCAGAGCCTCGGGGGCCGCACCGGCAAAACTGCCAGCATGGGCGCCGTGGCTGGCATCACCCAGCCACAGGGCGACATCGGCAACCTGCTCGGGCGCCTGGCGACCGTCAAGGGTGGCCACCTCCAGACGCATGCCGGCATGCTGGCGCACGAAGTTGATCAGATTGCGACCCAGCAGGTCCTGCAGCAGCGGCTCGGCCACGGCCAAGCGCACGCTCGTGCTTTGCTCTCGCGGCAGCGGCACGACCGGCTCGCGCGCCTGGAGTATCAGCAGCAGGCGTTCACCCTGCTGGCTGAGCACCGGGTTATTGTTGCGGTTGACGAACAGGCTGTAGCCCAGGCGCGCCTCCAGCGCCGCCAGGCGTTTGCGCAGGGCCACCGGTTTGAGATTAAGCCGCCGCGCCGCCTGCATGAAACAGCCGCAGCGCGCGGTGACCAGGAAACAGTTCAGGGTCTGTTCGTCCAGGGCCAACGGCACCTGGGGACGAACGACAGGCATGGCAGTATCCGGGGCTCGCCCCGGGGACAGATCGATCGGCATCCCTCGCCTCCCACGGGCCCGCCTGGGCAGGCCCGGCTCTTCCATGGTTGTTGGCGACTAGCGGCTGCTTTCCAGGACCTGGTTCAGCGCCGCGCCATCGATGCTCAGGGTGGCCGTGTCGAACATCCCCTCGACATAGGCCTTGGCCACCTGCTCCTGGCGCTGGGCGCGCAGCAATTCGCGCAAACGTGGCGCCACCTCCTCGAAGGTCGCTGCCCTGGCGGGCTGCTGCTCGACCAGCTTGATGATGTGGTAGCCCGCCACACTCTGCACCGGGTCGCTGACCGTGCCCACCTTCAGCTTGGGCACCACCCCGCGTACCTCGGGCAGCAATTGCGCCAGGGCCTGCAGTCCGGTGTCGCCGCCGGCGGAGGCCGTGCCGGCATCCTGAGAGTGTTCACGGGCGAGCGCGGCAAAGTCCGCATCCGCAGCCTGGGCCTGCTTAGCCAGCGTCTGGGCCTGTTTGCGCACGGCCTCGTCGTCCCTGGGATTTTCCACCCGCAGGAAGATCTGGCTCAGGCGGTAGCGCACCGGCAGTTGCAACCCGGCCTTGCCCGCCTCGTAGGCCTGCTTGAGCTCAGCCTCGCTGGGGTAATCGTCAGGCACCTTGCTCACCGAGTTCAGGTAGTCGCGCAGGACGATCTGCTCGGTGGCCGCGCGGGTCTGCACCTGGATTTCCGGGCGCTGCAACCAGCCCTGGGCCTCGGCCTGCTGGTAGAGAGCCTTTTCCGCCAGGCGGGCGCGGATCCAGGCCTCCAATGCCGGTCGGTCGCCGCGCAGGCTGGCCCGGGCTTCCTCGGGCAACTGGGCGAACAGCGCCTTGAGTTCGCCACTGCCAACCTGCTGCTCGCCCAGGCGCGCCAATACCGGGCCCTTGTCGGCCGCCACCAGGGCGGCTGGCGACGCTGGACGCGCCGCCGCCACCGGCTCGTCGCCCGGGCGCAAGGCCAGGGCAACCGCCACCGCGACAATGGCCAGCGCGCCGGCGCCGGCCCAGAAAGTGCGCGCCGTCACGAGGCGCGCTCTTCGTCATGGGCGACCTGGGTTTGTTGCTGGCCGGCCACGTTACGGCTGTAGTCGCGCAGGTAGACGATCAGTTCCTGCAGCAATCGATCCCACAGCACCAGGCTGCCCAGCAAATGCTGCTGACTGACGCCATCGGCGACCACCACATCCTGCTCCATCACCAGGAACTCGCCCTGCACCGAGAGCCGGGCGAAGCGGCGGCTGGCGTTCCAGTGCTCGGCCAGGCCCGCCGGCAGCTCGCCCTGGATACGCAGGGCGCAGCTGAAGGTGAAGTCGAGGAACTCGCCTTCCTTGCCCGCGGCCCGGTTGCCGAAACGTACGGCATAACCCACGCCCTGGCTGGCGCTGAGCAACTGCACCACGGCGTTCTGCTCGGTGCGGTTGACCCGGCAGCCGGCATCCTGCAGCAACTGGGTCAGGGAGTCGGCGCTAACGGTTTCGATCAGGGTCACTTCGGTCATGTGCTTACTTCCTTGCGTTGAGAAAACGTCAATGGGGCACGCCCTTGGGGGCGTCGAACTGGCTTTCGTAAAGCTTGTCGCCATAGGCCTGGGCCAGCTCCTCGAACTTGACCCGGGCACCACCGGCGAAGGGCTGGCGCATCTTCATGACATCGGCGATATCGACCTTCTCGTAGGCGGCCAGCATCTCCTTGGCCACCCCGTACATCTGCTGGTTGCGGGCCTGGCATTGCTGCACCTGGCTGTCACGCTCGCCCAGTTGCGCCTGCAGGGTGGCGCGCTCGCTTTCCTTGGCGCGCGCCATCGCCAGCAGCTCGTCATAGGCCTGCTTGTACTTGTGCAGTTGTTCGTTGCTGCTGGCCACCAGCGCCTGGGCCTGGCTGTGCACGGCCTGTTGCTGGCCAGCCAGTTGCTCGCTCTGGCCGCGGGCCTTGGCCAGTTGCGCGGTCAGTTCGCGTACCTGGCCTTGAGCAGCGTCACGCTGCTGCTCGGCCGCCTGGCGGGCGGCGCTGGCCTGGGCTTGCTCGCTCTGCAGGGCCTGCAGCTGTTGCGTGGTGCTGCGCAGTTGGGTGCGCAGACGTTCCTCGAGGGTTTCGGCCGACGCCGAGGCCGCCAGGCTTGCGCCCAGGGCCAGCATCAACCAGGCGCAGCGGTGGCGATAAGCTCCCTTGTTCATGCCCGTGCTCCTTCCCTAGAACCGAGTGTTGACTTCAAGTTGTAGCACATCGATGTCAAACGGCGCGCCGTAGACTGCCTCGCTGCTCAACCAACGGGCTGTAGCGTAGACGTTGTCGGCCAGGCCGTAGTTGCCACCGAGGAAATAACCCTTGGCGTTGGTGCCGCCGAGGTGGAAGCTCGAGTCGTTGAAGCCGTCCGGCAGCGCGTCGGGCTCGATGCGCTTGTAGCCGGCGAACAGGTTCCAGTCGCCGGCCTTGCGCATGTCCAGGGCGTTGCCCAGGGTGAACTGGAGCATCCAGGCATCGCCGCCGCTCTTGAGGTTGCCGTTCTCGTCGACGTTGTTGGCCAGTTGTCCCGCCGAACGCTTGCGCATGTCGCCCTCGTCGTAGGCCAGGTTGTGGACGTAGTTGGCCTGGCTGCGCAGCTTGAAGTCATGGGGCAGGTCGGCGTCCCACACCAGGTTCAAATCGAGCAGCTCGAACTCCGAGGCAATGCCGACGAATTGCGGCTGCGGCGTGGCCGCCGGGTTGGCCGGATTCGGCGTGATGTCGCGGAGCAGGAACACGGTGTTGCCCTTCTGCATGAAGGTCGGCCGGGATTCGTCGCTGTCGCAGCCCGGCTGGCCATCCCACGGGGCGCAAGGGGTGGAGCGCTCGCCGGCGATATCGTCGAAGCGGTAATAGGCCATCGCGCCCTTGAGTCGATTGCTGTCGTTGAGCGCCCATTTCGCGCCCAACTGCGCGCCGTACAGCCACTTGTTGTCGCTGTCTTCCTTATCCAGGCCGTTGCTGGTGGCGTTGTCGTCGCTGTATTGCACAGGGAATGCGCCGACGGTGCCGAACAGGCTGAGGTCGCGGCCCAGCGGCTGGTCGAACAGCGCCGCCACGCCATCGAAGTTGAGGTCGTGGGAATACAGGATGTCGGTGGACATGAACGGGTTGGCGATCCGCCCGCCGGTCAGCGTCAGGCGCTCGCTCGGCGTCCAGGTGACGTAGCCCTGGTCGAGCCAGATGTCCTTCTTGCCGAAGCCGCCACCAAGGTTCTGGGTGGTCGAGACCGGGTTGTTGTTGGAGCCGGTGGCGACGCGGATGCCAGCCCCCCAGTTCTCCGCCAGCTGCGCCTTGAGGCCGAAGCGCGCCCGCAGGCGCAGGAGGCTGTCGCGATCCTCGCGGGTGTTGAGCAACGGAGGCAGGCTTGAGCTGCTGTTGGGGTTGACGTCGTAGGGGCCCTTTTCATTGAGCTTGGCGAAATCGACGATCTCGTTGCTGTTGCCATCGGCATAGGAACGCGACTCGTAGCGCAAACGCAGATCGCCGTCGAAGCTGATGCGTGAGGCCCAGTCAGGGAAGGTGTTGGGCGCGGCCCAGTTTTCCTGCTTGGCGGTGCTCATCACCTCCGCCTTGATCTCGTCGCGGATCTGCTGGCGGACGATGGCCGGCACGTATTGCACGCGCACCTCACCGTTGGCGGCCGGGGCCTGGGCGACAATCGGCGCGCCGCTGGCGGCGACCCGCGCCTGCTGAGCTTCGCGTTCGGCCTGGGCGATCAGCGCGTCGGCCTTGTCCTGCTTGAGCACGCCCTGCTCCACCAGCAGGCGGATCAGGTTGACGGTCGCGTTCTCCGACGGCGCGGCGTGGGCGACGGTCGGACCGACCGCGGTGGCGGCGGCCAGCAGGCCGAGCGCCAGGGTCAATCGGTTGACTGGGCACTTCATGGGTTTGCAGCTCCTGTGGGTCAGTCGTGCTTCGTTGTTCATGGCCGGCGCCCCTGCAGGGCGATCTTCACCGGCAAGGTCAGGTTGGCGGGCGGGCGCTGGTCGAGGGCGCGGGCGCCGCGCAGGGCGGCGAGCACCTGGGCGTCCACCTCCGGCTCGCCGCTGCCGCGCAGCAGCTCGACACGGGTGATCTCGCCCGCGGCGCTGAGCCAGATCTCGGCCTGCAGGTTGAACACCAGGTTGCGCAGCTCGGGGTTGTCGCGCAGCAGGCGCTGGAAGGCGTAGGCCAGGTACTGGCTGTAGGTGCCGCTGCCCAGCCCCCCTCCGCCGCCACCGGCCATGCCGCCGCCCTTGCCGGCGCCGACGTTGAAGCTGTCGCCGCCCGCTTGCGCGTCGCCGTCCATCTGCATCGGCTCGGCCAGGTCCTGGGCCGGATCGGGCGCCTCCTCGGCGGGCTTGACCTCTTCGGCCTCGGGCACCGGCTGCGGCTCGACGATCTTCTCCTCGACCGGCGGCTCGGGCTCCTTGGGCGGCTCGGGCGGTGGTGGCGGCGGTGGCGGCAGCGGGATGATCGCCGGCACCTTGGGCGCTTCGCGGCGCACCCCGGCCATGTCGTTGGCCCACTGCCACAGCAGCCAGGCCAGGCCAGCGCCAGCAACGGCGAGCACGGCCCAGGTGAGCAGGCGGCGGGGGTTGACTGTACGTTCCATGGCTGCCCTCACCCCTGGTTCGGCTTGCCGGTAACCAGCCCGACCTGGGCCAGTTCGAGACGGCGCAGCAGGTCGAGCACCTCGACCACCTTCTGGTACTGCACGCCCGCGTCGCCGCGCACGATCAGCGGGAAGTCGGGGTTGCGCGCCTTCTCGCTGCGCAGGCGGTCCTCCAGCTCCTGCAGCGTCACCGGATAGGCGTCGAGAAACACCTGGCCGGCGTCGTTGATCGAGATCGCCTTGGTCTTGGGCTGGGCCAGCGACACCGTGGCGCTGGCCTTGGGCAGCTGCACCTGGATCCCGGAAACCTGCGCAGTGGCGGTGAGGATGAACATCACCAGTACCACCATCAGCACGTCCACCAGCGGGGTGATGTTGATGCTGTCGACCGCGGCGTCGGTGTCGTCGTCATGGGCGTTGTTCACGGATGCCATGGCTGTGCCCTCACGCCGGAACCGACGGGTTGACGCTGCGCCCGGTCGGGCGCTGCGCCGCTTCACCGGCCTGGCCCTCGCCGTGCAGCTCGGCCAGGCGGGTGATGAACTCGTCGACGAATACCCGCATGTCGGCGCTGACCTCGCGGTTGCGCGTGGTCAGGCGGTTGTAGCCGAACAGCGCGGGGATGGCGACGAACAAGCCCATGGCGGTGGCCAGCAGCGCCGCGGCCATGCCCGGGGCGATGGCATTGATGTTGACGTCGCCGGCCATGGCGGTGCCGAGGAACACCACCATGATCCCCAGCACCGTGCCCAGCAGGCCGATGTAGGGGCCGCCGGCAATGGCGTTGGACAGGGTCGACAGCTTCGATGACAACGCCTGGTTCTCGCGGGTGCGCACGCCGTCCATGGAGCAGCGGATGGCCTCGATGGTGGCCGCGGACACTTCGTGGGTGTCGGCGCCCTGGGCGCGGCGGGTGCGCAGTTCCTGCACGGCCACCAGGTACAGGCGCCACAGCGAGGAGTCGGTGAGCCGCCCATGCAGGTCCTGATCGTCGGCGAACTGCTCCAGGCGCGTGCCGACCGTGGCGAACCGCTCGCGAAAGCGGGTGTTGGCGGCGGTGACGCGACTGAGGGTGCGCTGCTTGCGTAGCATGATCACCCACGACTGCACCATCATCAGCACCAGGATGGCGATGATCACCCAGGCGTCCACCGGCACCGCCTTGAGCAGGAAGCCCAGGCCGCCGAAGCCGAAGCCCGACTGTTCCTCGTCGACGCCGTACACCACCAGGCGCGACTCGGCGCCCTGGGCCAGTACATCGGCCTGCAGGCCTGCCTGGCTGCGGGCCACGCGCGACAGGCGCAGTTCGTCCAGGGCGCCGACAAAAGGCGCGAACTGGCTGGTCACCTCGCCTTCGGGCGGCGGCAGGTCACCACCAATGCCGACGGCACCGTTGAAGGCCGCCAGACTGGCGGCCAGGCGGGCCACCGGCTGGCCTTCGAGCAACAGGCTCAGGTTGCCGCCCTCGCCCACCAGTGCCAGGTGTTGCCACTGACCGGCGCTCACGGCCTGGCTGGCGCTGGCGCGCTGGCCGTCAACCTCGACGAAAGGCACGCCCTGGGCCAGGCCCAGCAACAGGCTGTGGCCGGCCTCGCGACGGGCCAGCAGCAGTTGCTCGCCCACCGCCTGATCCTGGCGCAGCCAGGTGCTGAAAGTGAACGCCGCGCCCGCCGGCAGTTGCAGCGAGGCGCTGGCCGGCAGTTGCAGGCCCTGGCCACCGAGCTGAATGGCCCGGCCGATCACGCCGTCGACGCTCACCGTCGGCCCTTGCAGCTGATTGCCATAGGGGCTGGCGTCGCGGGCGGTGGCACCGTCGAAGTGGTAGAGCGCGGTGTAGTCGGCGTCGAAGCTGGGCTGGCCAGCAGGCGCCTGGGCTTTCGGGTTGCCGTAGTACATCCACAGCTCCTGGCGCTGGCCCGCTTCTATGCGTGGCACATCCACCCAGATCAGCGCCATGCCCATCAGCGGATCGAACTGCTCGACATGGTGGTTGAGCACGGTCTTGTCATCGGCGCTGACGAAGCGGATGTCGGCGCCGGTCTCGCTGACGCCGTCGAAGCTGAAGTTGCCGGTGTGCAGGCGCACCAGCAGCGCGGTGCGGCCCAGCGCCTGGGTCAGTCCGGCGCCCTGGGGCGTGGTGTCCACGGCGATCTGCTTGCGGTACATCCAGTCGTCCTGCCACCAGGCGCTGGCGCTGCCCGGCAGGGCGAAGCCCAGGCACAGCAGCAAGGTCAATATCAGGCGTTGCATGAGAGGTCTCCAGGTCGATGCCGGTCAATGAGTCAGAAGGTCGCCTGCACACTGAAGTGCACACGGGAAGCGTTCTTGTCGGTGTTGGGGCCGTCCTTGAGCGGCACGGCCCAGTCGACGCTGCCGGACAGCCAGTCGTTGAGCGTGGCGCGGGTGCCGATGCCGGCACTGGCCAGGCTGTAGCGGTCGTCCTGCTCGGGCAGCGCGTCCTGCAGGCGCAGCTGGGCGCCTTCGGCGAACAGATAGAAGCGCCAATCGCTGATGTAGCTGCCGACATAGCGGCCGATGGATGGGGTGCGCAGCTCCTGGGAGAACAGCAGGCCGTCGTCCCCGGTACGCTCGGCGGCCAGGTAACCGCGCACCGAAGCGGCACCGCCGGCGGCGAACTGCTCGTTCGACACCAGCGGCCCCGAGGCCAGCTGGAAGGCCAGCTTCGAGACGCTCTGCCAGGAGCCTGCGAAGTCGAAGGTGTAGCTGCCGTCGCCCTTGAGCGCGGCGAAGCTGGAATCGGCGCGGTAGCGCTTGTAGTCGAACTCGGCGTCGTCGCTGCCGTAGCCCAGCAGGCTGCGGGTGCCGGCCACCAGGCTAAGGCCCAGGCTCAGCTGGTCCTGCTCGGTGAAGCGGTAGCCGGTGTAGCCCAGGGTGATGGGGGCGTACTTGAGTGGTACCTTGTCGCTGCTGGCGCCCAGGCCGACCTGCTCGTCGAAGTCCTTGAAGTCCACGCCGATCGACAGGGCGTTGGCCCAGGCGCCGACGCCCGGCAGGTTGTAGATTGCCGAAACACCATAGGAATGGCCCTTGCCCAGGACGTTGGTGCCGCCCACCGTGGCGACGTTGCTGTCGGAGTGGTAGCCGGAGAACTGCACGGTCCAGCGCTCGTTCAGGGGTGCGGCGTAGGAGCCGGACCAGACTTCGGCATTGTCACGGTCCTGGGGCGCGGTGAACCAGGTCAGCGAGACGCTGTGGCCGGCCTGCCAGAGGTTGTTGTAGCCCAGGCTGATGACGCTGCGCAGCTTCTCGGTGTCGGCGCTGTGATCGTTGTTCAGGCCCAGGCTCAGGTGCCAGGGCTGCTTGTCCTCGACCTGCAGGTCGACATCCATGGTGCCCGGCCGCTGGCCTTCGCGCACTAACGGCATGACCTGCCGGCCCGGGGTGCGGTTGAGCGTGGCCAGTTCGTCCTGCACCTGGGCGAAGTCGGGCACCTTGCCCTCCTCCAGCGCCGGAACCTGTTCACGAATCTCCAGCGGCGAGTAATGCTTGGCGCCCACCACCCGCACCCGCCCGACCTTGGTTTCGCTCACCTGCAGGTAGACCACGCCGCCCTCGACCTTCTGCTCGGGCAGCTCGACGAACACCGACTGGTAGCCACGGGCCTGGTAGCTTTTCTGCAGGGCCTCGCGGGCGCCTTCGAGGTCGGCCAGGGACTTGTCCGGCCCCAGATAGGGATAGACCGCCTCCTCGATGGCCTGGGCGTCGAGCACCGTATTGCCGCGCACCACGTATTCATTGATCTCGACCCGGCGCTGCGCCTCGTCCGCGACCACCTCGACCGCCAGCAGACACGACAGCAGCCCTGCGCCCATGGCGCATCGCTTGAAGAAAAAATGCTCCACACCGCCCCCTTGAGCGCCAGGAATTCGTTGGGTTTCTAGTGGTTTGCGTCAGGCGCGGCCTGACCTTGGTGACGTGCCAGCCAGCTGTGCAGCAAGGCCAGGTTGAGGCTGAACTCGGGCATGGCCTGCAGGCTCGCGCCGAGCACCTCGTCGACCATGCGCTGCAGCAGCGACACGGCCATGGCGCTGCCCAGCAGCACGCCGAGGTCATGACTGAACAGGCTGAAGCTCCACACCCGCGATTTCAGTTCCAGGCCGGCGAACCAGCGGAACAGCAGGTTGTAGTTGAGCTGCTCGTAGAGCTGCTTCTCGCTGGGCACCGAATACAGCAACTGCAGCAGCAGCACGTGCATCAGTGTGTGCGGGGCGATGATCATGCCCTGCTGCTCGGCCAGCAGCGCCAGCGCGGCCTGGTGCTCATCCAGCAAGGCTTCGATACGCGGCTTGAGCAGCGCCAGCGAATGCCCGGGCGGCACGCAGCTGGCCACCTCGCGCAGGGCGCCCTGCCAGTCTTCCTGGGAGACGATCCATACCCACGGCGCGCCGTAGCGATAGACCGAGACCGGCTGCTTGCGCGCCGCCTCGACGATCTTCGCCAGGCGCTGGTCGAGCTCCTGCATTCCCACTTTCGTGTAGCGTTCCATAGTCCCCATCGCCCCGCTCCCAGGCCGTTCCCCAAGGCTCGACCGGCCTGATGGCCAGATGCCTTGCCGGTATCCATGGCTTTGACGGGGGTGGCGCTTTGCTACCGACGTTTTGTCATGAAAGGTTCATCAGGGAGACTGCATCGAGGGGGCGGAGCAACCATTGGTCGGCAACGGAAAATCCAGCGTCGAATGTCCGCGCTGCCATTCGACCACTCGGTGAACCCCCAGCGTGGAGTCACGCCCATGAGCCATTCCACCCCCAAGCATGCCGTGGTCACGCGCAGCCAATGGCTCGCCGCCCGCCGGCAACTCTGGTTGCACGAGAAAGCCTTTACCCATCAACGCGATGAACTTGCCGCTGCCCGCCGCGCCTTGCCCTGGGTGCGGGTGGAGCAGGACTATCGTTTCCAGGGCCCACACGGTGAGCTGAGCCTGGCCGAGCTGTTCGCCGGGCGCAGCCAGCTGCTGGTCTATCACTTCATGTTCGCCGGGGGCTGGAGCGAAGGCTGCCCGGGCTGCTCCTTCCTCGCCGATCATTTCGACGGCGCCAACCTGCACCTGGCCCACCATGACGTGTCGCTGGTGGCGGTGTCACGGGCACCCTATGGCGAATTCCAGGCGTTCCGCCAGCGCATGGGCTGGCAGTTCCCCTGGTACTCCTCGCACGGCAGCGCCTTCAACCAGGACTTCGGGGTCACTGTCGCCACCGATGGCAGCGCCCAGTACAACTACGAGCCCTATGCCGGCGACGAGACGGAGTTGCCCGGGCTGAGCGCGTTCTACCGGGATGCCGACGGCAGCCTGTACCACACCTACTCCACCTATGCCCGGGGGCTGGACATCCTGGTCAATGCCTACAACTTCCTCGACGTGGCCCCCCTGGGGCGCAACGAGGAAGGGACGATGGATTGGGTGCGCCATCATGATCGCTATGACGGGGCCCAAGGCAAGTCACACTGCTGCGGGGACTGATCGTTTCGCTGGTGGTGTCAGATCGCCTGCACCGCCAGCAATTCGGTCAGCACCTCGGCCAGCGCCTTGACCATCGCGTCCGCCGTTGGCCGGTGCACGATCACGATTTCGTAGCTGTCCACCTCCGGCAGCCCCTGCCCGGCGCCCAGCACCCGATGCTCGCCGAGCGCCGCCCGCGGGGGCAGCAGGCTGATGCCCATGCCGTCGGCCACCGCCGCCTGGATCCCGCTGAGGCTGGAACTGGTAAAGCTGATGCGCCAGCGCCGGCCCATGCCTTCGATCGCGCTGATCATGTCGTCGCGGTACAGCCCGCGTGGCGGAAAGGTCACCAACGGAATCGGATCGAGCTCGAAGGACGGCGTGCGCGCGCTGTCGATCCACTGCAAACGCTCTGGCCAGCAGGCCACGCCCTCGCGGCTGTTGCGCCGCTGCTTGAGCAGCACCAGGTCGAGTTCACCGTTGTCGTAGGCCTGGCTGAGATCGCGGCACAGGCCGCTGGTGACCTCCAGCTTGACCTGCGGGTGGCGTCGGCTGAACGCGGACAATGCGTTGGTGGTGCGCCCGCCGACGAAATCCTCCGGCACGCCCAGGCGCACGGTGACCCCGACCATCGCCCCGGCCAGGGCTTCAAGCATCTGGTCATTGAGGGCCAGCATGTGCCGGGCGTAACCGAGCAAGGTCTGCCCGGCATCGGTGGGCAACACATCGCGGTTGCCACGCACCAGCAGGCGATGGCCGACCATGTCCTCCAGGCGGCGGACCTTCTGGCTGATGGTCGACTGGGTGGAATGCAGGCGGGCGGCGGCGGTGGTGAAACTGCCGCAATCGGCCACCACGACGATGGCGCGCAGCAGGTCGAGGTCGAACAAGGCCCTATTCGGTTTTACGCTGGAAGACATCTCTGTATTCGACTTCTGAATGACAAGGCTGACTTCTACCATGGGCGCCCAGTGCCGGCAACATGCGCAAATACACTGGATCCCATCCGGATAATTCACTTCTCCTACAACCACAAGGGCCCTACATTCAAGCTTCGTCGCATCAGGATACCGATGACCATGCGCCTGCCGTTCGCCGCCTTGCTGTTGAGCCTGAGCCTTGCCACCCATGCCGAGACCTCAGCCATGAATCCCCCCTTGCTCGATGCCGCCCGCCACGGTGACGCCCCTGCCGTGCGCCAGTTGCTCGACCGTGGCGCCCTGCCTGATACCCGCAACGACCAGGGCCAGACTGCGCTGCTGGTGGCCACCCATGCCAACCAGGTGGAGGTGGCCAAGGTGCTGATCGAGGCCGGTGCCGACGTCAACGCCAAGGACAACATCAACGACAGCCCCTACCTGTATGCCGGCGCGCGCGGGCTCAACGACATCCTGCGCCTGACCCTGGCCCATGGCGCCGACCTCAAGAGCACCAACCGCTACGGCGGCACCGCACTGATCCCGGCGGCCGAGCGCGGTCACGTCGAGACCGTGCAACTGCTGATCGAGGCCGGCGTCGACGTCGACCACCTCAACCGCCTGCACTGGACCGCGCTGCTTGAGGCGGTGATCCTTGGCGATGGCGGCCCTCGGTATGTGGAGATCGTGCGCCGGCTGCTGGCGGCCGGAGCAGATCCGCGGATCACCGACAAGGAGGGTGTGACCGCGCTGGAGCACGCCCGCCAGCGCGGATACCGGGAGATGGTGACGCTCTTGGAGCAGTAGAACCTGGCGTCGTTGCCGGCGATTGGACCGCAAAGCGGTCCCCCACTGTTCTATTCCACAGCCTCGAACGGCAGCCCAACGTAGTTCTCGGCAATATTGGCAAGGCCGGCCGGCGAACCAAGGTAGTACTCGCGGTCGGCCTCCTGCATCTTGCGGTCCCAGTCGTCCTGATGCGCGCCGAAATCATGCAGCAGCCGGGTCATGAACCAGCTGAAACGCTCGCCCTTCCACACCCGCCGCAAGGCCAGCGGCGAGTACTGCGCCAGCAGGTCGGTGCGGCCCTCGCGGTACACCTTGACCAGGATCCGATACAGGTAGTTGACGTCCGACGCCGCCAGGTTCAGCCCCTTGGCGCCGGTGGGCGGGACGATATGGGCGGCGTCGCCCACCAGAAACAACCGGCCATGCTGCATGGGCTCGAGCACATGGCTGCGCAGCGGCGCGATGCTCTTCTCCAGCGCCGGCCCCGTGACCAGTTGCGCGGCCACCTCCGCCGGCAGGCGCGCCTTGAGCTCATCCCAGAAGCGCGCGTCTGGCCAATCCTCCACCCGCTCCTGCAAAGGCACTTGCAGGTAATAGCGGCTGCGGGTCTGCGAGCGCTGGCTGCACAAGACGAAGCCGCGTTCGTGGTGGGCATAGATCAGCTCGTGGTTGACCGGTGGGGTGTCGGCCAGCAACCCCAGCCAGCCAAACGGATAGACCCGCTCGTACATCTTCAGCACGTCGGCCGGAATGCTCTGGCGCGCCACTCCGTGGAAGCCGTCGCAGCCGGCGATATAGTCGCAATCGACCCGGTGCTGACAACCGTCCTTGTCGAAGGTGAGGTAGGGCCGCTCGCCGTCGATGGCGTGGGGGCGGACATTGTCCGCGCAATAGATGATCGGCGCCCCGCTGGCCTGGCGTGCCTGCATCAGGTCCCGGGTGACCTCGGTCTGACCGTACACCATCACCGTCTTGCCGCCGGTCAGCGCCTTCAGGTCGAGGCGCTGGCGACGGCCATTGACCAACAGTTCAACGCCTTCGTGTACCAGCCCTTCACGGTCCATGCGCTCGGCCACCCCGGCCTCGCGCAGCAGGTCGACCGTGCCTTGCTCGAGCACGCCGGCGCGGATGCGTCCCAACACATAGTCGGGGGTCTGGCGCTCGACGATCAGCGTGTCGATGCCCGCACGCTGCAGCAGCTGGCCCAGCAGCAGGCCGGAGGGGCCGGCGCCGATGATTGCAACCTGAGTCTTCATTGTTGTTGTCTCGCGATGACGATGCCGGCCGGTACTGGCAGTGGCCGCACATCTGCTGTTAGGGTTTGCACCTGTATTTTTACTGGCGAACCTTGGGCGAAACGTGTGATATCTGTGTCAAAAACTGCACTTTTCAAAAATTCGTTCGATTAACGGACAATCCTTCATGCACATCCCGCTCCCCGGCATCCCGCTGTTCCAGCTGTACGGCGAACATCACGCCTGGCCGGACACCGACCTGCTACACTGCGAGTCGATCCCGGCGCGCAGCCGCCTGCACCATTGGGAAATCAAACTGCATCGGCATGCCGAGCTGTTCCAGCTTCTCTATGTGCAGCGGGGCGAGGCCGAGGTGGAGATCGAGGGCGAGCGCCGGGTGATTCGCGAGGCGGCGATCCAGGTGGTGCCGCCGCTCACCGTGCATGGTTTTCGCTTCAGCGCCGATATCCAGGGGCACGTACTGACCTTCGGCACGGCCCTGGTGGTCGATCTGGAACAGCGCCTCGGCGCTCCCTTGAGCGTACTGACCGCTGCCCGCTGTTACCCGCTGGGCCAGGATCGTCTGCGCCTGCACGGGCTGATCGACACGCTGCAGCAGGAGTATCAAGGCAGCGCGCCGGCACGAGGCCCCCTGCTGCAGGCGCTGGTCACCGCGCTGATGGTCTGGATCCACCGCCAGCAGCAGGCCTTGCCCGCGCGTAACCAGGACGAACGGGACCAGCAGTTGCTGGGGCGTTACCTGCGCCTGGTCGAGGCGCATTACCGCGAGCACCTTGCCGTGGACGACTTCGCCAGCCGGCTGGGCATCACCAGCCTGCAGTTGAACCAGCTGTGCCGAGCGTTGGCCGGGCAATCGGCGTTGCAGGTGATCCACCAGCGCCTGCTGCTCGAGGCACGGCGTAATCTGGCGTATACCCGCATGAGCATCAGCCAGTTGTCCGACAGCCTGGGGTTCAGCGATCCGACCTACTTTGCGCGGTTCTTCAAGCGGCTCGATGGCCGGACGCCCAAGGAATACCGCAGGTCGGTCAATACCTGAAACAAGCCCCACTAGCCTTGCGCGATCCCTGTAGGAGCGGCGCGAAAGGGCTGCAAAGCGGCCCCAGCTTTTTGCAGCGCTACTGATGGTTTGGGGCCGCTACGCGCCCCTTTAGCGACAGAAGGCCGCTCCCACAGGGGCCCAAACTCCCATGGAGGTCCGCTTGACGTATACGTCAACCTGGCATTAGGTTACTTGCATTCCCTCCCCCGAGCCCAAGCATGAGCAGCCAGACCTACAGCATCTCCGACCTGTCCCGCGAGCTGGACATCACCACCCGCGCCATCCGCTTCTACGAGGAACAGGGCCTGCTCAGCCCCGAGCGCCGTGGCCTGGAGCGCATCTACTCGGCACGCGACAAGGTCACCCTCAAGCTGATCCTGCGCGGCAAGCGCATCGGCTTCTCGCTGGCCGAGTGCCGGGAACTGATCGAGCTCTACGACCCCACCAGCGGCAACCAGAAGCAGCTCACCAGCATGCTGGCCAAGATCGCCGAACGCCGCGCCCAGCTCGAACAGCAGATGCTCGATATCCAGCAGATGCACCTGGAGCTGGACACCGCCCAGGAGCGCTGCGAGCAGGCCCTGGCCGCCACCCTGAACCCGTCGCACCCCCACCGTTGATCCGCCACAGGAAGCCCGCCATGTCATTGCCCAAGAATGTCCGCCTGGTCGAAGTCGGCCCGCGCGACGGCCTGCAGAACGAAGCCCAGCCCATCAGCGTCGCCGACAAGGTGCGACTGGTGGACGACCTCACCGATGCCGGTCTCGGTTACATCGAGGTGGGCAGTTTCGTCTCGCCCAAGTGGGTGCCGCAGATGGCCGGTTCCGCCGAGGTGTTCGCCGGTATCCGCCAGCGTGAAGGGGTCACCTATGCGGCCCTGGCACCCAACCTGCGCGGTTTCGAGGATGCCCTGGCCGCCGGGGTGAAGGAAGTGGCGGTGTTCGCGGCGGCCTCGGAAGCCTTCTCGCAGCGCAACATCAACTGCTCGATCAGCGACAGCCTCAAACGCTTTGAACCGATCATGGACGCCGCCCGCAGCCAAGGTGTGCGGGTGCGCGGTTATGTGTCCTGCGTGCTCGGCTGCCCCTACGAGGGGCGTATCGGCGCCGAGCAGGTCGCGCCGGTGGCACGTGCCCTTTACGACATGGGCTGCTACGAGGTATCGCTGGGCGACACCATCGGCACCGGCACCGCCGGTGACACCCGCCGCCTGTTCGAAGTGGTCGCGGCCCAGGTACCCCGCGAGCAACTGGCCGGGCACTTCCACGACACCTATGGCCAAGCCCTGGCCAACGTCTATGCCGGCCTGCTGGAGGGCATCAGCGTGTTCGACAGCTCGGTGGCCGGGCTGGGCGGTTGCCCGTACGCCAAGGGTGCCACCGGTAACGTCGCTAGCGAGGACGTGGTGTACCTGTTACAGGGGCTGGGCATCGAGACCGGCATCGACCTGGACAAGCTGATCGCCGCCGGCCTGCGCATCAGCGAAGTGCTGGGGCGCGCCACCGGTTCGCGGGTGGCGCGGGCACGTGGCGTGCGCTGAGTCATACGCGTGTCACACAGATGTGGGCGGAGTGTTACCGCCTACACGCTTGCCAGAAAAAAATCGGGTAACAGGGAAACAATTCGACAGAATTTCACGTGCCACCTTTTGAGGAAAATCCATTAAACCATTGAATTTTAAGGACTTTTAAAAGTTGGCACGCCATCTGCTATATCTTTTGGCATAACAAGAACAAAAAAACGCGATACCCAATAAAAACAACAGTAAACGGCTCTGACATAACAAGAACAACACGGCAGAGGCGTAGCAAGCAGATTTTTTTGGAGTCGACGTGCTTTCCAGGGGGCCGCCCCCGCAGCCTGACACAGAACAATAAAACTACCTCCAAGGTAGCGGCAGTCAAGGTTGGATCACGTTGGATGAACGCAAGTCAGCGCTCAAAAAAATACGTTTGCTCTTGGCCCCGGTTGGGGGCCCCGCAATGCAGAGACAACCGCCGACAAAAACAATAATAGGCTCGTCTCCAATAATAAGAAAAGAGCAGGCAACAACGCTTATGAGGGGAGCTTCGGCTCCCCTCAGTGCTTCCTGCCCTCCTCGTTCTCACCGCCCTTCTTCTCCCGTACCTCGCCCTCGACCTTGTCCACCAGCAGCGGCATGCTGGCCAGCACCAGCAGCGCCATCACGGTGCTCACCAGTGCCGTGGCCTCGCGTCCCATGCCTGCGGCGGTACCGATAGCCGCGGTCATCCACAGTCCGGCAGCGGTGGTCAGGCCCTTGACGTGGCTGGCATCCTGGCTGTTGCCCTTGAGAATCGTGCCCGCCCCGAGAAAGCCTATGCCGGCGACGATGCCCTGGATCACCCGGCTCAACGCCTGCTCGTCGGCGCCGGCCATGCTTGGCGCCAGCACGAACAACGCCGCGCCCATCGAAACCAGCATGTGCGTGCGCACCCCCGCCGCCTTGCCCTTGCTCTCGCGCTCGAAGCCCAGCACCGCCCCCAGCAAAGCCGCCATCAACAAGCGAATCAAGATACGGGCAACCTCGCGCTCGTCGGTGACATCGGCGAATTCGCTGTGCAAAGCCTCAAGGATCGAATGCCAGAATGCGTCCATCGGTAGCCTCCCGGTGTCTTCTACAGAAGACCGCAGCACACGCGCCGCGTGCGTTGCGCTTGGCCTAACGGAACTCCTCATACGCTGGCAGAGGTGCGGTGGATAGCCGCAGGTATCTGCAACCAAGCGTTCAAGGCGTTGAAAGCCGGGGCCTAAGCAGATAGGGCACTCATCTGATATGGTTTTTATCTCAATACCTGGGCCTGTGCTGAAAACAGATCGGGGGCCATAGTGCCATGGCCTGATCGAGGCCTGATGAGCGATGAACCATGAGCGATAGAATCCCCTTCCGAGTCATCGAAATTGCCCCCGCCGTCAACAAGAGCAAAAGCCAGGTGGCCGGTGGCATCCACACCCGCAGCTTCACCGGCTTCTACCGCAACCTGCGGATCGCCTTTGCCGGGTTGCTGTTCGCGCTGTTCTTCGGCACCGCCTGGTTGCAGTGGGGCGACCGCCAGGCTGTGCTATGGGACCTGGCCGAAAGCAAATTCCACATCTTCGGCGCAACCTTCTGGCCGCAGGATTTCATCCTGCTCTCGGCGCTGCTGATCATCTGTGCCTTCGGCCTGTTCGCCATCACCGTGTTTGCCGGCCGCGTCTGGTGCGGGTACAGCTGCCCGCAGAGCACCTGGACCTGGCTGTTCATGTGGTGCGAGAAGATCGCCGAAGGCGACCGCAACCAGCGCATCAAGCTGGCCGCCGCGCCCTGGGGCGTCGAGAAAATCGCCCGGCGCGGCCTCAAGCATGGCCTGTGGCTGGCCATCGGCCTACTCACCGGGCTGACTTTCGTCGGCTACTTCACCCCGATCCGCCCGCTGGCCGCCGAGCTGTTCAGCTTCGAGCTGGGCGGCGTGGCGCTGTTCTGGATCCTGTTCTTCACCGGCGCCACCTACCTCAATGCCGGCTGGCTGCGCGAGGCCGTGTGCATGCACATGTGCCCCTATGCGCGGTTCCAGAGCGTGATGTTCGACAAGGACACCCTGGCGGTGGCCTACGATCCCAGCCGCGGCGAAGCCCGTGGCCCGCGCAAGAAAGGCAGCGACCCGCGCAGCCAGGGCCTGGGCGACTGCATCGACTGCACCCTGTGCGTGCAGGTCTGCCCTACCGGCATCGATATTCGCGAGGGCCTGCAGATGGCCTGCATCGGCTGCGCCGCCTGCATCGACGCCTGCGACGGGGTGATGGACAAGATGAACTATGCCCGTGGCCTGATTGGCTACAAGTCAGAGCACAACCTGCAAGGCGGCAAGACCCACTGGATGCGCCCTCGCCTGCTGGGCTACGCCGCCGCGCTGACAGTGATGATCGGCGCACTGGTGGTCGCCCTGCAGATGCGCCCGATGGTATCGATGGACGTGATCAAGGACCGCGGCCTGTTCCGCGAGAACGCTCTGGGCCAGATCGAGAACATCTACCTGCTCAAGATCATCAACAAGACCCAGGAACCGCAGCACTATCGCCTGCGCCTGGTGGACGCCGACGGCTTCGAGCTGCACGGGCGTACCGAGTTCACCCTCGCCGCCGGCGAGATGAGCGAGCTGCCGGTGTCGGTGGCGATGCTAGCCGATCGCCCGAGCAGCAGCTCCCAGGAGCTGGCATTCGAGATCCAGGACAGCGACCAGCCCGGCATCCGCAGCACCGCGCACAGCCGTTTCGTCGCGCCGATGAATCGCTGATCCCCTACACTGACCACCACCTTGCCTGCCCAGACCCTAATGAAACGCTACGAACGATTTGCCGATGACATTGCCGAATTGATCCGCTCCGGGGTGCTTGGCCCCGGTCAGCGGGTACCTTCGGTGCGTTACGCCAGCCAGACCCACGGGGTCAGCCCGTCCACGGTGTTCCAGGCCTACTACCTGCTGGAGCGGCGCGGCCTGATCCGCGCCCGGCCGCGCTCGGGCTACTTCGTCAATGCCCATGCGCCGCGCCCGTTCAGCGAGCCACAGCCCCAGGCGCCGGCCAGCGAGTCCACCGATGTCGATGTCAGCGGCCTGGTGTTCTCGATCCTCGACTCGATCAAGGATCCGCACACCGTGCCATTCGGCTCGGCCTTTCCCAGCCCGACCCTGTTCCCCCTGCAACGCCTGTCGCGATCGCTGGCCAGCGCCAGCCGGGCCATGGACCCGCGCATGGTGGTCACCGACCTGTCGCCGGGCAACCCGCAACTGCGCCGGCAGATCGCCCTGCGCTACATGGTCGCCGGGTTGATGCTGCCGATGGAGGAACTGCTGATCACCAACGGCGCCCTGGAAGCGCTGAACCTGTGCCTGCAGGCCGTCACCCAACCCGGCGACCTGGTGGCCATCGAGGCACCGGCCTTCTATGCCTGCCTGCAGGTACTCGAACGCCTCAAGCTCAAGGCGGTGGAAATCCCGGTGCACCCGCGCGAGGGCATGGACCTCGGCGTGCTGGCCCAGACCCTGGAGAAACACCCGGTCAAAGCCGTGTGGTGCATGACCAACTTCCAGAACCCGGTGGGCGCCAGCATGCCGGAGGCCAAGAAGCAGGAACTGGTCGAGCTGCTGCGTCGCCACCAGGTGCCGCTGATCGAGGACGACGTCTACGCCGAGCTGTACTACTCGCAGCAAGCGCCGAAGCCGGCCAAGGCCTTCGATACCGAGGGCCTGGTGATGCACTGCGGCTCGTTCGCCAAGAGCCTGGCGCCGGGCTACCGGATCGGCTGGGTGGCGGCCGGACGCTTTGCGCAGAAGATCGAGCGGCTCAAGCTGATGACCTCGCTGTGCGCCTCGATGCCGGCCCAGGCGGCGATTGCCGACTACCTGCAGCACGGCGGCTACGATCGCCACCTACGCAAGCTGCGCTACGCCCTGGAAGGTCAGCAGGCCAACATGCTGGCCGCCATCGCCCGCCATTTTCCGGCGCAGACCCGGGTCAGCCAGCCGTCTGGGGGCTATTTCCTGTGGCTGGAGCTGCCCGAGCAGATGGACGCCCTGAAGCTGTTCCATATGGCCCTGGCCCAGGGCATCAGCATCGCGCCGGGGCCGATCTTCTCGCCGACCCGACGCTTCGGCAACTGCATCCGCCTGAACTACGGCAGCCCGTGGGGCGATGGCGCGGAACAGGCCATGGAGACCTTGGGGCGGATCGTGCGGTCGTTCTAGCCCAGCAATGGCGGTAGCCAGGTTGAACGGCTATAGTTTCGCAGCACTTTGCCTGGATCCCGCCCATGCCAGACTATCCAGCATCACCCGAGCAGCTGCTGGCCCGTATCGGCGAGCTTGAGGCACAGCTCGCCAGGCACGATCTCGAACGAGCCTGTTTCGCGATGCTAAGTACACACATGGCCGAAGGGTTCTGTGTGCTGGAACTGCTCGATGGCCCCCACGGACCGCTGAGCGATTACCGCTATATCCTCAGCAACGACGCCTGCCTGCGCCACACCGGCCACGACAAGCAGATGGGGCAGACGGTGCGCGAGCTCATCCCCGACGAAGCCGACGCCTGGGTGCCCCGTTTCGCCGAGGTACTGCGCACCGGGCAGTCGACACATTTCGAGCAACGCCTGAAGATCAGCGACCGTCTGCTCTCCATCTCGGCCCATCGCCTGGGCCGGGCCAGTGACAGGCGCGTGGCCGTGCTGTTTACCGGGGTCCCTGCCAGCCAACAGGCACGAGACCTTCTGTACGAGCAGGCGGAGAAGCGCATGGACAGGGCCGAAACCAACAGCAGATTGCTCGGCGAGCTGGTGGACCACAGCCTGGCCAACGTGTTTGCCGCAGACTGTAGTCTGCGCCTGGTGGCGATTAACCGCACGGCCCGGGAAACCTTCGAGCGGCTGCATGGCATTTCACCCAAGGTTGGCGACCATGTCCGGGAGATCCTGGCCGGCCAACCGCAGATCATGGAAAAGTTTCAACCGCTCTGGCCGCGGGTGATCGCCGGCGAGTCATTCATCGAAATGGTCAGCATCGGCCCGCCCGATGCCCCGCGCCACTACGAAATGCGCTACAACCCGTTGCGCGATGCCGAAGGCCAGATATGTGGGGGTTATCTGTTCGCCTACGACATCACCAGTCGCGTGCTGGAGCAGGAGCGCCTGAGCCAGGCCGAGGAGGCCCTTCGCCAATCACAGAAAATGGAAGCCATCGGCCAATTGACCGGTGGCATTGCCCATGACTTCAACAACCTGCTCGGCGGCATCGTCGGCGCGCTGGAGCTGGCAGACAAGCGTATGACGCAGGGCCGTCAGCAGGACAGCAGGCACATGCTCGGCATTGCCCGGCAGAACACCTCGCGCGCCACTGCCCTGGTCCAGCGCCTGCTGGCTTTCGCCCGCCAGCAGGCGCTGGTGCCTCAGCCGGTGGATGCACACCACCTGGTGGCCGACATGCACGACCTGATCCACAGCTCCCTCGACAGACATATCGAGTACGTCGATGCCACGCTCGCCGGCCAATGGCTGGTCTGCGTCGATCCATCACAGCTGGAAAGCACCCTGCTCAATTTGTGCATCAACGCGCGGGACGCCATGACACAGGGTGGCACCTTGCGCATCAGCAGTGCCAATTGCCAGATGGATGCAGCGCAAGCAGCAAGTCTTCAACTTCCCGCAGGGCAGTATCTGCATATACAGGTCGAGGATAACGGCTGCGGCATGCCCCAGGAAATCAGCGCGCGTGCCGCCGAACCTTTTTTCACCACCAAGCCCCTGGGGCAAGGCACCGGGTTGGGCCTGTCCATGGCCTACGGCTTCGTACGCCAGTCGGCCGGCCAACTGAGCATCGACAGCGCACCGGGACACGGTACCTGTATTCACCTGTATCTGCCACGCGGGCTGCCAGGCTCAACGCCTCAGGCCGATGACACAGAGCAGATGATCAAACCCTCGAGCACTGGACAGTCGCTCATTCTGCTGGTGGAGGATCAAACGACGTTGCGCCTGGTGATGCGGGAAGTCCTGGAGGAACACGGTTTCCAGGTGCAGGACTACGAGGACGGCCATACAGTCCTGCACGCCCTGGCCGAAGGTATTCGGCCAGACATGCTGGTGGTGGATATCGGGCTGCCGGGAGATCTCGATGGCTACCAGGTCACCAATGCCTGCTGGGCCATCGATGAGCATGTACCTGCCCTGTTCATCACCGGTTACGACGGCGCCATCGACAACAGTCGGATATCAGGCTCGCCGCCAATCGCCCTGCTGCACAAACCCTTCGAACTGACACGACTGACCGCCAAAGTGGAGGAGCTGCTGATCGCCGCGCGAAGCAAGCCCGCGTAGATCCTTGAGCGGTGTGACTGGACAGGCACACCTGCAGGCGATTAGCGTAGCTGACTCCACCTCGACGGATGCCCGAATGCCCTCGCGCGAACTACAGTCCCTGCGCCTGGAAGTTGAACGCCTACGCCAGCGCAACAGCTTGCTGGAGGCCGAACTGGCCACCCCACCCTGGCATGATCCGGACCTGTTTCGTTTTCTCTTCGACACGATGGACGAAGGCTTCTGCGTCATCGAATTCTTCGACGGTCCCCACGGTCCGCTGAGCGACTACGTCCATGTCCTCGCCAACGCCGCCTACGCCCGCCATGCCGGGATTCCCAATGTTGTCGGACAGAAACTGCGAGAGATGGTGCCGGACGAAGCCGACGACTGGGTGGCCCGCTATGGCCAGGTACTACGCACCGGTGAGCCCTTGCAGTTCGAACAGGAACTGGTAGCCACCGGGCGGGTGCTGTCGGTCACCACGTTCCGTATCGAACCTGCCGACAAGCGCCAGGTAGCCGTGCTGTTCAAGGATGTCACCGAACGACGTCGCGCCGAAACCGCGCTGCAACAACTCAACGACCACCTCGAACAGCGAGTCACCACCGCACTGGCTGAGCGCAGCCTGCTCGCCGAGCTGGTCGAGCACAGTGTCGCCCAGGTGCAGGTGGTCGACACCTCGCTGCGTTTTCTCGCGGTCAACGCCCGCGCGGTCGAGGATTTCGACTATCTGTTCGGCCGCAGGATCAAGGCTGGCGACAGTCTGCTGGAACGCCTGGACGGACTCCCCGAGGAGCGCGAACGATCGGTGACACGCTGGCGCAGGGCACTGTCCGGGGAAAGCTATACCGAGGTGATCGAATACGGACGCCGCGGGGACAGGCGTCATTTCGAGCTGCGCTTCACGCCCTTGCGTGACAGCACCGGCGAGATCGTCGGCGCCTACCTGTTCGCCTACGACATCACCCGCCAGGTCAGCGAGCAGAAGCGCCTGCTCGAGACCGAGGAAGCACTGCGCCAGGTACAGAAAATGGAAGCCGTAGGCCAGCTCACCGGCGGCATCGCCCACGACTTCAACAACTTGCTCGGCAGCATACTCGGCGCCCAGGAGTTGATGCGTCAACGGCTGCAGAAGGCCCGCTACGCCGAAGTCCCCCCATTGTTGAACAGCGCCTGTGAGTCCGCGCAACGAGCTGCCACGCTGGTACAGCGCCTGCTGGCATTTTCCCGCCGCCAGACCTTGCTGCCCCAGGCGACTCGCCTGAGCACGCTGGTGGAAGGCATGGAAGACCTGATCAGTCGCAGCGTAGGCCCGGCCATCGCGGTACACAGTGATTTCGAGCAGGAAAGCGGCACGGTATTCATCGATCCACCGCAACTGGAAAGCGCCCTGCTCAACCTGTGCATCAATGCTCGGGACGCCATGCCTGCTGGCGGTCGCATCAGCATCCGCTGCGTCGCGCTGGAGGTGACGCAGGAAACCGCCCAGTCACTGGATCTTCTTCCCGGCCCCTACCTGCGCTTGAGCGTCAACGACACGGGACGGGGAATGCCACCGGAGGTGATCGATCGCGCGCTCGAACCCTTCTTCACCACCAAACCTATGGGACAAAGCACCGGGCTTGGCCTGTCCATGGTCTATGGTTTTGTCCGTCAGTCAGGTGGACAACTGCAGATCAGCTCCCCGCCAGGTGAAGGCACCTGCATCCACCTGTATCTGCCCAGGCATGACACCGTTGTCCAGCTTGCGCCTGCAAAAGCTGGGTCACCGCTGTCGACTCGCAGCCCCGGAAGGCGGGTACTGCTGGTCGAGGACCAGGACGCGTTACGCCTGGTGATCGCCGAAGTGCTCGAGGAACTGGGGCACGAGGTCGAAGGCTACGCCACCGGCCCGGCTGCGCTCGAGGCAGACCAGACGTTCGACCTGCTGATCACCGACATTGGCCTGCCCTGTGGCATGAATGGCCGCCAGGTCGCCCAGGCCATGCGCCAGCGCCATCCTTCGCTGCCGGTGCTGTTCATCACCGGCTACGATGCCAATGCCGTGCTCGAGGATGGCCCCCTACCGCAAAGAACCCGCGTACTGACCAAGCCTTTTGATCTCGAGAAGCTGGTGGATCAGGTTGATCTGTTGCTGCGCGAATACCACTAGTGTCGTGTCTCGGAAATAGGCTGTTCACTTTTGACGGCGTCTTGGCCGCCCGGCCGGCGTTGCCACGCCTCGCCACAGCCCTGCTATGACTCGTCGCGGCGCCTTGCCCGAACACCCAGGCCACTCGCCAAAAGAGAACGTATTTCCCAGGCAGGACACTAGCGCCCGCCACTCAGATCAATGAAGGTGCCGGTCGCGTACGACGCCTTTTCCGACAACAGCCAAAGGATCGCCTCCGCCACCTCTTCAGGTTGGCCGCCGCGTCCCATCGGCAGGCCTGGCTCAAGCTTGCTTACGCGCTCCGGATCGCCGCTAAGGGCATGGAAGCCGGTGTGGATGTAACCCGGCCGCACACCATTGACCCGCACGCCCTCGCCAGCCACTTCCCTGGCCAGGCCCACCGTAAAGGTATCCAGGGCTCCCTTGGAAGCGGCATAGTCGACGTACTCGTTGGGCGAGCCCAGTCGCGCGGCCATCGACGAGACGTTGACGATCGCCCCGCCCTGCCCACCATGGCGGCGAGTCATGCGCAGCAAGGCGTGCTTGGCGCACAGGATCGGGCCGACCACGTTGGTCTTCATCACCTTGAGCAGGCGGAACTCGGACATGTCCTCGACACGGCTCTGCTGGCCAATGGTGCCGGCATTGTTGACCAGGGCGGTAACCGGCCCGAGCTCCTGATCGACGCACTGGAACAATCGCACCACCTCATCCTCGACGCTGGCGTCGGCACGCACGGCGATCGCCTCGGCGCCCAGCGCACGGACCTGCGCCAGCATCGCCTGTGCGGCCTGGTCGTCAGCGTGATAGTTGATGCAGATTCGGTAACCCTGTTGCGCCGCCAGCAACGCGGTGGCGGCGCCGATGCCTCGGCTGGCGCCGGTGATGACGATAACCTTGTCCATGAGTCTGCCAAGTAGCCAGGAAAAGACCTACAAGACTAGGGGAAATGCCATCACTTGAAAACCACGGGCAGGGAATCATGGGTTTCAATGGCCCGCCGAAGCGGGCGCGGCCTTGGCGGTAAAAGGCGGCTTGGCCAGCCACACCAGCAGGATCAAGCCGGCGAACACCCAGGTCAGCAAGGTGAAATAGTCCACCGTCGACATCATGTACGCCTGGCTGTTGAGTATCTGCTCCAGCTTCGCGTAGCTCTGTGCACTGGCCCCGCCCAACTGCTCCAGGGTTTGCCGGGTGGCCGGCTCGAAGTTGCTGATGTGCTCGCTCAGGTAGGCGTGGTGCTGGTCAGCCCGACGGATCCAGATCCAGGTGGTCAACGACGCAGCGAAGCTACCGCCCAGCGTTCGCAAGAAGGTGGCCAGCCCCGATCCGTCGGCAATTTGGTGCGGCGGCAGGTCCGACAGCAGGATGCTCAGGGTCGGCATGAAGAACAGCGCCACGCCAATGCCCATGAACAACTGCACCAGGGCGATGTGCAGGAAGTCCACCTCGTTGGTGAAGCCCGCGCGCATGTAGCAACTGGTGCCGATCGCCAGGAAGGCGATGCCGGCCAGTACGCGCAGGTCGAAGCGATGGGCATACTTGCCGACGAAGGGCGACATGAGCACCGGCAACAGGCCGATCGGTGCCACCGCCAGGCCCGCCCAGGTCGCGGTGTAGCCCATCTGGGTCTGCAGCCATTGCGGCAGGATCAGGTTGATGCCGAAGAATCCCGCGTAGCCGCCTACCAGCACCAGCGTGCCGATGCGAAAGTTACGGTGCACGAACAATCGCAGGTTGACCACCGGGTGGCGGTCGGTCAGTTCCCAGATAACGAACACTGCCAGGAACACCACCGAGACCAGCGTGCCGATCACGATGAACGACGACTCGAACCAGTCCAGGTCGTTGCCCTTGTCCAGCACCACCTGCAACGCGCCGACGCCGACGATCAACGTCAGCAGGCCGATGTAGTCCATCGGCTGGCGGCTGGTGACCACCGGCCGCGTGCGCATCTGCTGGCGTACCACGGCGGCGGCGAACAGCCCGATCGGCACGTTGATGAAGAAGATCCATGGCCAGCTGTAGCTGTCGGTGATCCAGCCGCCGAGGATCGGCCCGGCAATCGGCGCCACCACCGTGACCATCGCCAGCAACGCCAGGGCCATTCCGCGTTTCGCCGGCGGGTACACGGCGATCAGCAGGGTCTGGGTCATCGGGTACAGCGGGCCGGCCACCACGCCCTGGAGCACGCGGAAAAACACCAGTTCGGACATCGACTGGGCGATGCCGCATAGGAACGAGGCCAGCACGAACAGCAGCGTGGCCCAGAGGAACAGCTTCACCTCGCCGAAACGCCGGCTCAGCCAGCCAGTCAGGGGCAAGGCGATGGCGTTGCTCACCGCGAACGAGGTGATCACCCAGGTGCCCTGCTCCGAGCTCACCCCGAGATTGCCGGAAATGGTCGGCAGCGCCACGTTGGCGATGGTGGTGTCGAGCACTTGCATGAAGGTCGCCAGCGACAGGCCGATGGTGGTCAGCAGCAGGCTCGGCGGGGTGAACTGCGCGGGGGCCGCCTGGCTCATCGCTGGGCCGTCTTGCCGGTGGCGCTGTTCTCGTGGATCAGCCGGGCGATCAGGTGGTCGGCCTCGACCAGCTGACGGTCATACACCTGGGTGGTGTAGCTGGCCTGCTGCGGCGGCTGCTGGGCCAGGGCCGGGCCGCTCTGGTCGTGCAGGTCGACCTCGGCGACGGTGGACAGGCCGATGCGCAGCGGATGCGCCTTCAACTGCTCGGGGTCGAGGTGAATTCGCACCGGTACGCGCTGGACGATCTTGATCCAGTTGCCGGTGGCGTTCTGCGCCGGCAACAGGGCGAAGGCGCTGCCGGTCCCCGCGCCGAGGCTGTCGACGGTGCCGGTGTACCTGACCTCGCTGCCGTACAAGTCGGCGGTGATCTCCACCGACTGGCCGATGCGCATGTCGCGCAGTTGGGTTTCCTTGAAGTTGGCGTCGATCCACACCTCGTCCAGCGGGATCACCGCCATGGTCGCGGTCCCCGGCTGCAGGCGCTGGCCCAGTTGCACGGTACGTTTGGCGACATAACCGGTGACCGGCGCCACCAGCGTGGTGCGGGCATGATCCAGATAGGCTTGGCGCAGGTCGGCGGCGGCGGCCATCACTTCCGGATGCGAGGACACCACGGTGTCGTCGACCAGCGCGGTGCTGGTGTTGAGTTGCTGGCGGGCGCTGTTGACGGCGGCCTGGGCCACGGTCAGGTCGTCGCGGGAGTGGGCGACTTCCTCGGCGGCGATGGCACCGCTGTCGGCCAGTACCTTGCGCCGGTTGTAGTCCTGCTGGGCTTTCTGCAGCTCGGCCTGGCGGGTCTGCAGTTGCGCCTTGAGCGAGTCGACGTTGCTGTACAGCCCGCGTACCTGGCGCACGGTGCGCGCCAGCTTGGCCTCGGCGGACTGCAGGGCAACTTCGCTGTCGGCCGGGTCGAACTGCAGCAGCACCTGGCCGGCATGCACCAGGTCACCGTCATCGGCGCCGATGCTGGTGACGGTACCGGACACCAGCGGGGTGATTTCCACGACGTTGCCGTTGACGTAGGCGTCGTCGGTGCTTTCGTGCCAGCGCCCGACCAGGCTGTACCAGGCCCAGGTGCCGGCACCGGCGAGGACCAGTATCAGCAGCAGGGCGAGCAGCCAGATCTTGCGCTTGCGCGTGTTGTCAGGCGCGGGGGCCGGGGTGGAGGTGTCAGCGGGAGTGGCCATGACAGTACCTTGGAAGATGCGTGACAGGGATCAACGATCGCCGAAGCGGCGGATCGTCAAGGGGTCGCCGGCGTTGAGCAGGACCTTGGCGAGCAGTTGCTCGAGGGTCTTGAGTTCTTCGGGTTGCAGCACGCCGACCAGTTCGTTCATTGCCGCCGCGCCAACCAGGGGCAGGCGGTCGGCCAGGCGCTGGCCATCGGCGGTCAGGGCCAGGCGAACCTGGCGGCGGTCGTCGGGGCAGCGGTTACGCAGGATCAGGCCCTTTTGCTCGAGGCGGTCGAGCATGCGGGTCATCGAGCCGCTGTCCAGGCCCAGGTAGCGGCACAGTTCGGCCGGGGTATCTACCTGGTACTGGGTGACGATGATCAGCACCTTGAACTGGGCGGCGGTGACACCGTCGGCTTCGAGGTGCCAGTCGAGGATGCGGTCCTTGAGGAGCGCGGCGCGGCCGAGCAGCATGCCTATGGCGCAGGTCTGGAAGTTTTCCGGGGTGAAATGGGACATCGGGGTCTGCTCGGGTAATTGTGTGAAAATATTACTGCTTAGGCAGTGAATGTCAAAGCTTTGATTAGGGGGCTAAAGAAAATTTAATCGGGTTCGGGTTCGGGTTCGGGTTCGGGTTCGGGTTCGGGTTCGGGTTTCAGGGTGTGGGTTTTGAATTTTTTTGTGCGCATTCGTAGACGATATCGACATTTAGTCACCTTTCCGCCCTTACGGCGGGTTACTTAATGAGATGGTCACCCCGGCACCCTGCGAGGCGTACGCT
>NZ_JBLIYX010000031.1:0-32158 GCF_057480955.1 Pseudomonas sp. P65(2024) | reverse complement strand
GGGGATTTTGGGCAGGTCACGCAAGGGTTTCTTTTTGGTTGGCATACATGCACCTCTTACTCATGTTATGCCCGAACACAAAATTTCTGACACCCTCCCTCAGCCAGGCGCGAAGACGCTTTCGACGTCTCGCCACGCTCGTACTCAAAGGGCACTCATTCATCATTACCAGGCACGGTAATCCCTACCTGCTCATGGATGCACCCGAGCACTGGAACACCCCTGAGCATGGCAACTTCAAGGAAGGAGAACATTTGTACTCCACCGCAAAAAAACTTACCAGGTGCACCAAGACCGACAGCTGTGATCGAGGACGAAGCGCATGATCGAGGGCGGTGTGAACTCACTTACGGCACGCGAGGTTTCTCAGGTTCTGAGGGAGGCGGTATTCGGTCGAAACCAGATGCGAAAGACCGGGCCGAAGACTTGGGACGAGATGTTTGTCGGCCTTTTCGAGATCGACATCGGGGGGTGGCGCATTACCATTTTCAACGACTGTGATGAGCTGGACTACTGCGAGCGCTGCGAAAGCCCGGATGGCAGGGTTTGGTTTTTCGACTCTGGAGATCGATACGGGACGGATCCGATTGCCCTGCTCAGCACCTGGGAGCACGGAACGCTTCAGAGCCTACTGAGATCGCTTTGAGAGTGGCCACGCCGTGCGCGAGCAGCCGCTCCCCACTCAAGGGATCGCCTCCTTGTATGAAATACACCACTCTTCTCCGCAGCAAGTCATGTGCTCTCTCTGAAGACTGTGTTTCGCACCCTACCGAATGCATCAGGTGTTTTAATTTCGGTCGCGTGCGTTTCCAGCCCCCCCTGCCTGTCCTGCCACAGCGGGGCAGAATCAGCGCTACTGATAATGTCCCCGTTTGAGAACATTAAAGCCAAAAATCACGTTAATGCTCCCATTCGGGGACATTACATGATGCGCTTCCAACACCGTTTGCCATCCCCTGTCAGGTAAAATACAGGGGGCTTTTAGACTGTTTTTTGGAGCGCCTGCAGCTCATGCCTCATCTGCTTACACTTGCCCAGAATCTGGTCGGTCGAGACTTCGTCGTAGGCGATATCCACTTCAAAGCCATGGAACTCCACAAGGGCCTCAAGGCGCTTGGGTTCGACCAGTCCGTCGACCGCCTGATCGCCGTGGGAGACCTCATTGACCGTGGCCCAGGCATGTTCGATGGGCTGAAGCTCTTGGGTGAACCCTGGTTTTTCACGGTCAGAGGCAACCACGAGCAGATGCTCATCGATGCCTATCGCGAAAACCCCGCTCTCCCATACTCTGCCCATGGGGCGCGGTGGTGGCTGACGATAGACGACACCTCGAAGCCCATGATCATCGAAAAGCTCGAGAGCTTGCCGCTGGCTATCGAGCTGGAGACAGCACAGGGCCTGGTCGGCGTAGTGCACGCAGACGTGCCCGTCGGGCTGAGCTGGAATGACTTTACCAGCAGCATTGATAACCCCCAGTTCCAGGATGTCGCACTGTGGGGCCGTGAGCGAATCAAAAAACACCATCGTGGAGGTGTTCCAGGCGCATGGCGCGTGTGCGTTGGCCACACCTGGATACCGCATGCACTTCGACTCGGGAATGTACTTGCCCTGGATGTAACCGGTGGCGGTGATGGCTCGCTGGCGATCTACTCCGTGCAGGACGATACCATCTACGTCGACGGCGTGCCTGTAGGCCTTGATCAAGCTGATCGACTTGGTGAACAGCTCGCTGAGCTTGAGGGATCGCTGACCTCACTGAAGACCCTAGTGCACGCAAACAAGCTGCTCGAGTCCCAGATCGCGAGCCGTGAAGCAGAAGTCCGAGCGAAGCAGATCAGCTCCGCCTGGCTGAACATGGCTGACGAGATCGCCGGCATGCAGCAGTTGGTGAATGCTCTCCATGGATTGAGTCTTCTCACTGGGGAGCGCCGCTCGGCCAAGTTGGAGGAGCTACACGGTCGATACGCGGGCACACCTACTGGTGATTTGCTCATTCGGCTGTTCGACCCTACAAGTGCAAACTGATGACCTCGTAGACGATTATTGGGCGTGCCCTAACGGGAGCCGGCTGTCGTAAACCGAGTCATCTCCTGAAGTCGATGTCTCGGCCCTACGGGCTTTCATCCGGCACGCCTACGCGCTCCGCTTGCTGAAAAGCGATTGACCGAATTCAGCGATCTGTCCTCGAAGCCGAGGCACGACGAATACCCCCTGCGAGTTAAATCGGAAAAAATATCCGAAAAATGTGGACGTATTTGCCCCGGCATCCCTAGCGCAGCAACGGCTGCAGGGCATAATGAAATCCGAAAAAATGTCCGCTCACTGACGCTGGTTCGAACTCGACGGCAGTCTGAGTTGATCGCAGGCTCTCTGCTAATGCCCCTCCTCAGCGGGGCCACCCATAACGCGAAGCTGATAATCAGTAACCGCTTGAAATCGATGCTCAGCCATTAGCCTGAGGCGTTCCAGCTCTACCCCTGATATCCCTGCCGATTGAGCTTGGTGATATCGCTTCATAGCTTCAACCGCATCTGTGTACATGGGATGATCAGGAGGTAGCATTTTGCTCAGATCTCTAGCCACTGCCAAACCTCCAGCTGATAGATGTACACGAAGCTATGGAGACGATAGGTGCAAGGCAGCAGGATATTGGCAGCACCCCATGACCAAGAAAGATAGCTGATGAAACGAGTACGCCTGATTCGGCACGGCCAGAGCGCTGCAAACGCAGGCCAAGCCACTCGAGATCATGCAAGCATTCCTCTCACACCTTTGGGCCTGGAACAAGCTCGGATGATCGCCGGATCATTTTCCGTGGCACCCGACCTGATCGTCGCATCTCCCTTCGCACGAGCGCAGGCCACCGCTCAGGCAACTGCCGCGACCTTCCCCGGGACACCGTTTGAGACATGGGCTATCGAAGAGTTTACGTACCTTGCACCCGAGCGCTGTGTCGATACGACTGTGGCCCAGAGGAAGGCCGGGTCGATGCATACTGGCTGAAGTCCGACCCCGCCTATCGCGACGGCGCCGGCGCGGAGTCATTCCACGATTTCGTTGCTCGAGCCCAAGCATTTTTGGATCGGCTTGAGCAGCATCCAGCCGGTGATATCGCCGTGTTTGCCCATGGGCAATATTTGAACGCAGTCGCCTGGCTGCTTGAGAGGAAGCCTCAATTTGTAGATGGCCAGGCGATGTCCGATTGGCGTACCTACGAGATCAAAAATCACATTCAGAATGGCGCTGGCTTCTCCCTATCAAAAGGTAGTGACGAGGCTTTATGGACATTCGCCAGGTGCAAAGACTAAAGGCCAGGATTATCTTTCACTTCGCTCACACCACGATGAGGTTGCTCGTGTCGATGACGTCGACCTGGTGCTCTTCGCCCCCGGGATCGTCGGGCACCTCCGCGAACCTGCTCAGTGACTGGTAGCCCATGATATGCCCCTTGCGCACTACGTCCGGGTGTTCGCCTTCAGCACGGAGTAATTCAGAGCTTGCTGGAGTATAAAAGACGCTCGATTGCCCCAGATTTGACCTGAGGCCCATCAGCAAATCAGCCATTTCGAGCAAGCCGGGAGCTTCGCAACCTGGAGCTTTTTACTGAGTGCTGATTGAAATCTAACCACCACCTATGACAAATTTACAGCACATCCAGATTAATACTGGGACATTTCGGCAGGGAGCGACAGAGTGAAAAAGGGATTAAAGTTTGCGATATCGAAATTGACGGGCATTTCTACATCCTTCTTCGGGATCTCGTGGCAACCCTCTACTACGGAAGCAGAAATCGTCAAAAAACTTCTCATCTATTTTGAGGGCAAAAGGTCGCTCGGCGTTGATGAGTTTGGTATTAACCAACATGGCGTAAGTGGTGGCCCGCAGCCGACTTGGCTATCGATGTCAGTAATACAATTGAGAGATCAAGCAGTTGCCTCCATGCAAACAATTCAGCTATCTCGGCCTGCTGACAACGTCATCAATATCATCGTCAGTAGTTGCAACAAATTCCTCTCGAACCTTGAGTCAGAACCAAATAACTACTATCACTCACTTATAAAATGGCAGAGAGACATGGCATCATGCATCTACTTGCTATGTCGAAATGTGGAGGTATACCCTGGCAGCCAATTGGGTCTATTATTGGAGTGGCGACTCCCAAAAAACGTAAGGCTTTCCGACCTTGAAAAATTTATCTGACAAAAACTGAAACCAAGTAGACCCTAGTGGTGCTCTAAGTTGAAGACTTCTCGAAAACCAGATTGCTCGCTGCTCATGCTCTCTCCTTAGATCAATGACGATGTAAACTCTGGCTCCTGCCGAATCACTTGCACGGCTTGAGCTGGGGCGCTTGGCCGAGGCTAGCACACCTAGAGCTCAAGAGTGTGCCTTCACTATGGCGCTCTTTTTGTTCTCGCCGGTGGCCAGCGATAGAACTATTCGTCACCTGGTCTTGAGGGGAAATTGACGTGCGAGTGGCTGCCATTTCCGTAGCCATCCAAGGCAGCTGTTTTTCGACGCCTGAGTACGACCAAGGGGCATGCCAAGCACTGCCCCTTTTTCATTTATTTGTCCTTGTATCGAATGGCTGTGCCAGCATCACTGCCGGCTACCGACGCTCAACGCAACAAGTGAGTCGATGCAAAGACAGAGGCTCGTGCGATTAGAAACCGGCGACAAAGGGATGCGCCTGTGTGCGTATGCACCGTGATTTGCAGAGGTACGAACGGATGCAACGCATACAGTAGCTGAAGGCGAAGAACTGCTGCTGGCAAAGTGTTATCAGCAGCACCTTCCAATGCTTCATAGGCTGCTGCCGTAGCACTCACTCCGCCTGCTTGAGCTCCGGATCCGTAATCTTATTTTCTGCAACTGGAGCCGGGGTTTCCGCTACAGCTAGGACTTCCGGCACTGCGGTAGCTCGTGGACGTTTCCCTCCAAGAACGAACTTTTCAGACGGGAAGATGGATGCAATTTTCCGGATCGCGTTATCCAAGTAGACGCCAGGCGTGCTGTAGTCACGACTGTAACGACCGGACTCAGAGTTGACATGCCAGGTGTGCTTCTTTCCATCGAACTCACACCACATTTCGCCTGCAATCCGTGCCGGCTGAAGACCCGTCATGCTAGGGTGACCGAGAATCACAGGCTTGGTGATGTCCTCAGCTACATACAGGATCCCATCCTTGCCGATTGCCCAGATGAGGTTCCGATACTTGTCCTTCGAGATCGCGCTAAAAAGCGTCCGGAGGCGCTTTTCTGAAGGGTCATAGAAGCTCTTCGTAGTGCGGTTCTTACCCTCGCCAGTGTCAGAGACCTCGTCATCCTTGAGGTAGTTGGGTGCCCGCAGTGCCCCGTACTTTTTCTGAAGATTACCGGCGTAGTCATCTGCACGGCGCTTGAGGCTTCTCAGGAAAGCGTTGTAGAAATGCGGCTGTTCAGGTGGATCCAGCTTGGCCATGATCTCGTTGAAGGCACCTAGGGTGATTCGGCCATAGATCAAATCAAAGATGAATACGCCAGAAATCGCATTACCTGATGGAATGTCCGTAGCGTCGAGCAGGATCCGGAAAGTCTTATGCTCGCCCCAGAGAAAATCAATCTGCCATTGCCACCGAGCAATGTGGCTGGTCAAAAACTTGATCTTGTCCTGCTCCCACCTCTCAACCGTCTTCTCGGTCACATCCAGTCGATATTCGCCCTTCACCAGCGAGCTGCCGAGCTGGCTCGTCGCATCGAACGCTAGCACTCCCTGGCGCGCCTCTGAGACGGTGACTAATTGGATGGTGTGACTTGTCGACTGGTTTTCAATGCCAAGCACGTGACTGAGGGTATGCATCCATTTGTCCACCTCCACGTTGATTCGCTCTGCGGTCTTGTAGGCATAGGTGTATGCCAGGCGTGCCTTTTTGGCAGCTAGGGCAATAGAAACCTCTGGCAGCAGGAACTCATGAGCCTTCTTCTCCCAGACGCCGGTGTCGCTGCGCTTTGAAATCGCAATCACCCAGGTGTCTGCCATCCCCGGCGGTGTATCCCTGCCGAGGAGCTTTTTGAGCGTAATGATTTGAGCACGGGCATAAGGCCCAAGCCGATCATCGTGCATGTAGATCGACCGAACCCCACCACGGAAGTCGTAGCCCAACAGGGTTATCGCATGGCCGCCCTTAGCTACGATATCCCACTTTTTCTCCTGGTTACGGTTTAGGCCGTAAACCATACCTGTCAGGATGACAGGCAAATTGCTGTCGACATGGGCTGCGACGTAATCAGCGAACCAATCGGATGACCGTTCTCTCAACTGCGTCGTATGGTATCGAAGGCCTTCAGCGTCAAGTGCACGCTGAATTTGCTCATTACTCAGTTCATGGTTGGGGAAACCATTACCAGAGCTATCTTCAAGGTCGAGTGCTGTCGTCGTGATCTGGCTGCAGGAGGTGACGCTTCTCACATCTCGCCCTGGAAAACCATGTAGCGCTGTCCAGACTGCGGTAGTCGCGCAAGCAGCCACTACCTTGTCCTGCTCTTGGAAGGCAATGGAGTCTACGTATAGGTCGATGCCGAAAAGACTGACGTCATAGCGACGTGCGATCTTCTTTCGAACTCCCGCCCCCAGATTAGGTTCGCCCACGACCCTTAGGCATGTCTTGCCCACAAAGGTCTTGGTCAATGGCTTAACCACGATGAAACCTAGGTAATTCTCTTGGAGGTGCTGAGCTGTCAGTTTGGCGTCGGGTCGACCAAGAAGCAGGTCGTCCATGTCATTGTGGCTGATGGAGCACTTGAAGAAGTGCAGGCGCGAACAGACGTAGCCGTCGTTCCCAAAGCGTTTGACGTAGTAGTTCGAGAAGTCTTCAAGAAACTCTCGATCAATGTAATCGGGCTCGAGCAGAACGCCTTCAGCCTCAAGCTCCTTCAGGTACTTGAAAAGGTATGAAACCTGAGGCTTGGAGAAGATGTCCGCGAAATCGGCGTCGAAGCTCTCACGGATCAAGGCACTCAACGTTGCCTTTTGGAATTTGGAAACGAGGTATGGAGTCATTGTGATCGCGCAAAAAAAAGCAGCCTAGAAGGCTGCTTTCTTGGATAGATAGGACTTAGAGGCTGCAGGTACGGCCCAGCAGTTCGCGGCTCATCTGCTGAGCAGCGAAGTCTTCAGCTGCGCGGCGATTGAACTCTGCAGAACGGTCTTGGGCAGCCTTCATTCGCTCCTCGCGATTGGCTCCCATACGTTTACGAGTTTCCTCGAACAGACGCTCCAGGCCCATATTTTCCTTCCCCAAGTCGGTATTTTTCACGGTAGTCTCTCTCCAATGCGCGACCACTGGACTGCGACGTGGTGCTCGACACGATCGCGGCGGCGGCGCGGATTATCGAATCCGCTCACCTAGCTCACAAGCAATACCTTTTGACAGCCGACCAGCGGCATTTTCGACTGTAGAACAGACCGAGCCGAAGCTCCAAGGTTCACAAAAAAACAGTCTCAAAATCTGTCAAACGGTAGGTCAACCATCAGTCAATCCCCCTTAAGCGAGGGCCTGATCGCACTCACCTGCTGCTGGAGTTGCAGCTCCAAAACCTCCTTAAAAAGGAGGTCTACAGCAAACGAATTCATTGGGTAGATCGAGTATGGCATAAGGCAATCATCCACTTAAAGTGTATTTTGCCATTATTTTCGCACCATTATGGTGCAAAATAATAGCATTGTGCCTTCGCGACGCTATCAACCAGCGTCTATGCGACTCTCTGGCAGGGAGAAGGGAGAGACTGGAATGATTGAAGGGCCCGGCCCGTTCCTTTATAGATACGTCTCTGGTCGTCGCCAGGGATCAGAACCCGAGCCATTTTTTGAGCTTGCCGATAAAAGACGTTACCTCGGCCTGCTCCCGGGCCTGCGGTGTCGGCTCACGAACCACTTGCTGCTCCGACCTGCTCGCCTGCACTCGTGCTTTTGCTTCGGCATCACGCTTGCGCCCGGCATTGATCGCCGCCTGGGACATGTCGCCGGCCCACTCAATGCGGCCAGATCGCACCCAGTAATGAGAGCGGCACTTGAACGACCAGTTGCCGATAGAGGGCTTGAGCGAGACCGTTTCCCCATCGAATGACATCTGCCAATCGGTTGGTGAGAACGGGGTGATCACCTTGTTGCCGCAACCACAGGCGCACAGGTGCGCTGCGGTTGCGAACTCCATTGCCAAATACAGCTCACCGGGCTCCAGCTTCTGGGGGAAGCTCTCAACGAATTGAGGTGTGAGACTCTTGATGGTCATGGGCGCTCCTCACTGTTGCCCATCTCGTTGAGGTTGGTCGAGTAGGTGAAGTGGTCGGCCTGGACTTGGTCGACGTAGAACCCACAGAGCCGTTTCCACGTACCAACCGCGAGTACCGCGTTGAGGGCATTCAGGTCAGCGATCTGAATGTTCGAGCGATAGGCATCCTCTGCAGAGTTTTCTGTGAGCGGCATGGTGCGATTCGCGTGCTCATGATGCCCAGGTGTGAGCGTCGTTACACGGCACATCCCCCAGACCTGTTGCGTATCGCCCACCAGGTGCACACCCATGCCGACGTCAAGAAGCGAGGTTCGCGTACCTCGAAGTGCTTTCACCACCAAATCCCGTACAGCAGCGTTATCAACGCTGAGGAACACGTAGTCGAAAGCTCCCAGCTCAGCGACATTCTCAGCAGTGATCATGCTCGGATGGGCCATGATGTTGCGGTGCATCTCCCCATACTTCTCCTTGAGGTACTCGACCTTCTTCATTCCCCGCTGGAGGTCGGTGAAGGAAACGGCACCCGGGTAGCGAAACGCATTGTGCTGCTGGAGCACGTCACCATCGTAGAGATGGATCTCAGCCACCGGCGTCTTAGCAACTTGATCCAGGATGTAAGCTCCGGTACCACCCAATCCAACCACCGCTACCTTCAGCCCCTTGAACCTGCCGGTGGGCGCTCCGATACCAGCGCGTGCCGACGCCGTGTCGGTGTAAGCGAAAACCGTATCCTCCACATCGGATCGGAACGGTGCGAACGTCTTGGCGGTGACGTCCTGATCTATCACCTGAGCCTGGCCACTCAGAATCGATACGTAGATCGAGACCTTCTCGTAGTAGTCGGCATAGTTGCCCGCCTTGGGCTTGGCCGAGAAATAGTGGTTCACGACCAAATCCGACAACAACTGATTGGTACCGCTGCTGTTGATGATTTGCTCGAGGGGACGCCCTTGCGAATCGCAAGGGCAGTCACCAAAGAAATGTGCCGTATGGTCGCTCGGGCTGACCGCTACATCAGCGGTCAGATTGAGCGCCATGACCAACACGCCTTTGCACACCTGGCGCTGAGCGTTCACGTAGGGCACATCTCGAACCAAGAGATAGCCTTCTTTGGTCTCAAGGTTGTACCCCTCGTTACGCAGGCGCAGGAGGTGAGGACTACGACTTATCAGTTGGTGTGACATTGAAGTGCATCCCCTTCTTGATACGGACGTGTTGGCCATCGACCAGGTTGGTCATGGAGTTACCTTCGTGACCTTTCGCAAACGTAACGGTGAACTGGGCGTTCGGATCCGGCACGGCTTCCGGGTAGGCCAGCCGTACCACTTCCCAGTAGGTGAGGTTGCGCGAGTGGACGAACATCGGTTGCGTGTTCACGAACACCTTGATGTTGATTTTCACGGCAGCGAAATGCTCGACACCAGGGCGTGCCAGGTCAAACAGGTCGCGGTCTTCGATGAGCTCATCGTCATCACCTGGGATTACCAAGAAGATGTCGTATTTCTGAGCATCCACGCCGGCCAGTTTCTTCAGCGTGCGACCAGAGATGCGTTGAGCCCCCCAGTCCTGAGCCCGCCCATCGATGAAGAAACGGAAGGTGCGGTCGCTTTTGAACGCCAGGAACTTCTCGATGCCGGCCTGGCGGAGGTCGGTCGTCTCACTGGGGCTGAGCAGCTCCAGGTGCCCATTGGTGAGCACTTGGAACAACAGGTACTCGTCAACTGGGCGGAGCTCAGCAGCCTCCAGCACCTGCTGCCCGGTTGGAACAGGGTCAGCTATCACCAGTGGCCGGTACTCCAGAGCATCGTTGCCGAGCTGAATTTTGTACGGGCCGTGCTCACGCACCTCGCGGCCCGCCAAGACGGCGGCAGCCACGTCCTCAACCTCAAAATCGTTCAACTGACTCATGGGTGAATCCTCGTATGTGAACCAAATGAGCTGTTGCCTACGCAGACAACACCACCGTCTTTAAAAAACGACCCTAGGGTCGTTGTCCAGACAGACAACAGTGGACTTCAAAAAAAAGCCGCTTATCATGGATCATGAATCGCGAGCTGTTGTCTGGCTAGGCAACAGACTACTCCCGCCCGTTTGGGCAATGCAAGAGGTTGGAGAAAAAAATGGATTTGGCCGGGTTCATCGCTACCATGCGTGAACGGAAAGAGCTGAGCTTTCGTGACCTGGAGAGACGTGCAGGCGACTTGGATCACGCATACATTTGGAGACTGGAGAAGGGAGATCGAGCGGCACCCTCTGAGGAAGTCGTCGACCGCCTGAGTCATGCGCTCGAGCTGGATGAGCGCGAAGTGGAGGTGTTCAAGCTGCTGGCCAAGTCAGTCACGGTTGAGGACTCCTTATACCGCCTGATGGTCTCCCGAGTGGACATCCCGTGGCTGGATTTTGAAGACGTGGCAACTATGAGCTTCCGAGGTGAGCGTCCCAACACCGAGGATGCCTGGCTCAAGCGGATCCAACTCATCCAGCAAATGTAACGACGAGGGCTTTCATGGACGAAAACGTTGTCATCTCACGAGCTAGAAAACTGCTGAAAGACGCCGGCATCAACACAGCACCCGTTGATGTCGAGGCACTTGCGCTCCACTTGGGCTTCAAGGTTTCACGTGTGGAGCTTGAGGAAGGTGAAGCAGGTAACACTTTCGAAAGGCGTGGACAGAAGCACATCTGCGTCAACGAAAAGGACAGCCCGGTTCGACAGCGCTTCACGATCCTTCATGAAATCGCACACCATGTCCTTGAGCTCCCATCCAAGCACGGCGAGAAGGTGCCTGGTGATGAGCTAGAGCGCTTTACCGGGCGTCATCCGGAAGAGGTTTCGTGTGACCTCTTCGCTTCCGAGTGCTTGGTTCCCTGGGTAATGATTCAGCCATTTACTGAGGAGCGAGACTTTTCCTTGGAGAGCCTTGCCGACCTGGCTGATTACTTCCAGGCCTCTCGTTCCTGCATTGCATCCAAATTTGCACAGGCCTCTGAAGGCCATCTGGCTTTCGTTGTCGCTGAAGATGGCGTGGTCAAATACTCGATTGGCTCGAAGGCCTTGCGAGATGCCCGGGTGTGGATCACTAAGGGGATCCCGCTCCCTCAAAACTCTGCAGCAGCTAAGGCGCACAAGACCGGAATCAGCGGCCTTCATGAGGCAGATATCGAGGGGACTGATTGGAGCACAAGTGATGATGCTCGGCGGTTCGCCTGCTACGAACAAGCTACCTACCACGCTCCCACAAGACAGACCCAGTCAATCCTGAATTTCGAAGAGCTCGATCCTCGACCTGTGTCGAACAGCTATCGTGCGAGAAATGATGACGATGATCTTCTGGAAGAGCTCGATGGCCGGCCAGGTTGGTCAAAGTATCGGTAGCGTTGTTAAGCCAGTGGCGAGCTTGACATGACTTCTAGCTAAGTCACAACTCGAAACTAGCTCAGTCTGCAGTAATATGAAAGTGATGCAACAGCTCTAGAGTGTAGAGAACTGTTGGAGATTTAAGAACTAGGCCGCCCACGCTTCGAGCCAGTTGGCACCACAAAAAAAGGCCAGCGATCACTCGAGAAAGCTAAAGTCAATCAAATTACCAATTGAAGAGTCATTTTCTGGGTGTACGGTCTTGAACAAGGCATACCCTAAAATCTTCGGACTACCCGGAACTACTGAAGTTGAAGAAATTATTGATGCGATAGCATTCATATGCGAGCCAGAGGTAACAACATCATCCAGTATGATCACATAGTTAACTTTAACGCCTTTGTAGCATGATCCATGCTCAACCCCTAAAGTAGGAAATTGATCATCCATATGCCGCCGCCCTTGGGTGCTATGTGAGGACTGCTTGGGAACGATTCGGCGGAAAACATCGAAATTAACGACATCAATATTATCAGATTCGTCTGAAACCCAACCACTCCACCATTCCGAGATCAATGCCACTGGGTTACTGAGATTGCACTCCTGCGGCACAGAAGGCGGTACAGGCACTAAAAGGACAGTACCATGAACACCGAGCTCATTAAGCCACCTAACAAAGTCTCGTTTATATATCCCTGCAAGACTCTTTAACGACCGCATCGTATCATAGATCCCACCACTACCGTAGTGCTTCATCTTAAAGCTATATTGATGGTGCGAAACCTCATAATTCTTTGCATGCTTTACTATTTGTCTCAGATCAATGGACGAATATTTATCTCGACTATCCCTGTAATTTTCAAAATAAGGCACATATTCACGAGCGTATCCAACAGACTCATCACCCAGCAGCTTTACAGTTAAAAAATCAGGATCGAAAAGATTATAGCCCTGATAAAAATCGTGAAAGACAAAACCAAGTTTATTGTGCAAGAAATCATCTATATGATTCTTCAACTGCTGAAAATTCGATGCCGTCCTTGAAGGCTGTGATCGCTCAACTTGTGCTACTGGGTAGCGGGTACCCCACGCCGCAAATACTGACGGCGCCCCGATCTGGTGAGCAAAATAAATATCTTTAGGGCTATCACCAACAACAAGAAAGTTCATCTCTGAAACGCCCACCCCAAGCACATCTGCCAAGCTATTTTTGAGCGAATCGAAATCAACTAATGGTTTTTTTTGATTCCCAAAAACCAATCGCGAATCAATTTTATAACCACAGCACTCCAACACTTTAATACAATAATTTTTCGGAGAGTCTGAGACAACCGCGACACTAAAATCCTTATCAGCTGCGGCATTGAAGCTTTCAATCAACTCCTTGCCGTAACCAGACACTTCAAGTGGCGAACGACTCAAGAAATTTAAAACTTCTTCCCTACCTTTAACACTCGTCAAATATGGTTGGCAACTTAGCGTGTTTGCCAGGGTAAAATCCAAATCAAATAGAATCACCTGCATCGAAATTCTCCCTAATCACCTTTATCCTATCCTTGTTCTTTACAACCCATGTATAGGATGACTCTCGAATGTTATTTTCCAGGACATACACAGGTTTATTCTGCTCTAGACAGATTCGAATCGCGTGCTGGGTGCCGCTCTTATCACCTGCCCTAGCGACGACAATTCCTCCGGAGGACAAGGCAACCGTTGTTCTATTTCTATTTGCAAAGTACGAGCCGAACGAGCCGATACCGATTGGATATTCAGTAACAACAAGGTGACGGGCTGCAATTTCATCTTGCAGGGCAGCATTACTCTTTGGATAGTGCATATTCAACGGCGTACCCAGAACTGCAATTGTTCGCCCGCCATTTTGGATGGCAGTCTCATGCCCTAACGTGTCTGAACCCTCAGCCAATCCACTGACCACAACCTCAAAGCCAGATCTGGCTAGACGACGCACGACCCGTCGCCCGTGGTCACGGTGAATTTCATCGAATAGCTCTCGGGTGCCCACAAAACCAATAGTTTTTTCTGCAGAGGCCAGTGCAAGATCGCCTTGGAAATACAGAACTGGTGGAGTACCTGGATAATGTAGTAAGACTTTTGGATAGCGTTCATCCAAGCAAGTTACGACATCGTAAGCTGCTGTGAACTTCTTGATTTTTTCAAAAACCTTAAGCCCAACGTCCTCCTCCACCGGAATCATTGTGAAGTGATCGTTATATATATTCTCAAGCGATCCGGCCTGCAACAATGACCTTCTGAGATCATCATTGGCTTTGGCACTTCCAATGCCTATTTTTTTCGACAACACCAGTACCGCATGCATCCACGCGAGACGTTGATGATCGTGGGTCAATTGATCCAAAAGCACAGGTGGAATCCTCTCCAATACAGGCTGAATGACTATTCCCTTGCCTCCGCAGAAAGCGGAGCGCCTGCCTTCGATAGTGGCAAATTACCATTGCTCTTGCGGCAAGGGAAGCATGAAAGGTAGGCACGCTACCCGAGCGAGCACAGAATGCAATGTCCTCATGACATCAGCCTCTCAAGCTGTCGCTCAGGTCGGTACCTTGTTTGTTAGGGAACGGTCATATCCCAAGCTGGTTAGAGAGCCGAGCCGCCCGCATGGTCTGGGTAAGCTTGGTGGCAGGCATCTTCTCCAGCAGGCCATCAACCAGGTGCTGGGCGTGCCGGCTGTACAGCGTTACGCGGTTTGAGGAGTCCCCTCTGAAAGGAACGACACCGTCCGCTTCCTCCTGGGCAATTTTCAGTAAATTAATCACCTCAGGGCCTACATCATGCTCATGCAGATATTCGACCGTTGGCCTTGCGGGAGACCCTGCTCCTTGCCACAGTTCGACGACGACCTGGTACAGCTCAGATTGCTCGAAATGATCCAGAGCCGCCCTCCAGAGGAGGCCCTCTTGTGAAATGTCGATGCGGTTGCCACTCATGCGAAAGGAATCACTGTCTTGAAGCTCTACCTTGATTGCGAATTCACCCAGCTCTCGCCGGCAGCGAAGCTGATCTCGCTCGCCTTGGTTGCTGAAGACGGGAGCGAATTCTACGTCGAATTGCTCGACACATGGAGCAATCAGGATTGCAGTGACTTCGTAATCGAGATTGTGCTCCCACAGCTCTGGCATGGGAGCTATGCGATGCCCGTTCTGACTGCACGTGACGCGCTCCGGGGCTTCCTGGAAGGTTTCCCGGAGATGCTAGAGATTGTGACCGACGCACCGCAGTACGATTGGGAGCTGTTTTGCGAGCTGGCTTATGCCAACGGACGCTGGCCGAGCAACGTGCTGAACAGGCCCACTGACGCTACGACTCTGGACGCTTGCAACGATGGAGCCCCGTTGCCGCATCATGCTCTCTTGGACGCTCGAATCATCGCAGGCATGTTCACTCGTTAAATGGCGAAACCTGTGCCACTAGATGTGCCCACTGACCAGCACCCTGAAAGCATGGATCAGTCGATGATACGTGATCCCTGATCACGTCATCCGCTCCACTCGGCTCTCAGGTGACCCGCGCCCACTACGCTGCAATTCCTCGCTGTTTCATGCGCTCCAGGAGAGCCTCAGGGTGAACACGGTAAACCCCAGGGCTAACACGGAGTGTCATTTTGCGATAGGTCGGACTATGTGTAGCACTGGAGATTTCCGAGTTCGACAGAAAACACCCGGTGGTCGTCTCGGGATCTTCAGGGAAAAAGCTAATCAGTTCTTGGCGGGTGATAACCAGGCCGCTTCCCAGATGACCATAAATTACCGCATCAAGGAATCGATCAGCAAACGCGAGGTCTGTCATTGTGCACTTCCTTACTTGAGAGAACGACGGTATACGGCTTTATTGCCGCTGTTACGTGAGACCCATTCTGCTAGACCAGCTAGGTCGACCTGCTTTCGAAACGCCTTTCCAAACGACTTCCTGTCACCAGTGGTCATCAAATGCCAAAGGTCATTTGGGATCACATCCTCAACGAGGAAGGTGTCTCCAAAAGGCACCTTCTCCACCGCTTTCAGGGTCACCTGAACGGCGTGCACCAAATCAACAGCCTCTGCCTCAGGTTGATCCAAAGCAACCGCTAGAAGGTTGTTAAGAACCTCATCTGCAGTGCTTCCCGAGCTACTGCTGAGACCCAGCACAGCAGCCATCAGGTCATCGCGAATCTCAACCAAAACCTTCATGAGCCTACTCCTTTTCTCTCCTTTCCTGGCCAAGCATAGCGATGCCTAACGAAAACCTCAAACCTTTTTACAGGAGTGGAAAGGTTTCTCGCTATCAACCATCATTAACACTGAAACCTGAGGCCTAGAGCGTAGGTTTCGACTTCCGCCCTTAGGTTGGAAAAGGTTAAGCTAAGCTGGCTATGTGCCAGCCAGCAGCAGGGACAAAGGAAAAGTTGGGTGATCAGGGACAGATATGAATGGATCTTCGTCTACAACCTTTCAGTTCGACTAGCATGGGTCACGGATCTCAGAAAAGAGATAGTGGGTACTCGCGCCTTTACATACCACTCTCGCAGCTAAAGCATGGCTCATGCCTTATTTATTTGCTGGCGATGTCTCGCTATTCATGCAAAAAACTATCTCTGACTCAGAACAAACTTGGCAGCAAGTATGTGTTTCACCTGGAGCAATGAAACGACATGAAACTAAATGAAGTTGACCTCCGGGAGCAGGCAGGCAGGGATACGATAAACCGATTTCGTGCTCAGTTCCGAGCGGCACTAATCGAAAGCCTAGCGATCCTAGAAGAAAGCGAAATTGAGCGCATATATTGCGATTACCATGAAGACTACGTCGTAAAATATGTTATTGATGGTGAAACTCGATATCGCTTTGCCCAAGTTAAAACCAAGACGAAGCTTAACGACCAGTACACGATACTTGATATCTTCGGGATCAAAAAACGCCGTAACACGGAGCACAATTTACCCGACAGCTTTGCTGGAAAGCTGTTACCCCACATCAAGAATTTTGGAAAATCATGTCACTCGGTAGAAATCCGAACCAACATTAACTTTGAAGACGAAGTGGAGCAAATCCTCGAGGAAGTAAGAGGAAAGCGCCCAGTAGGTGCGCACACAAAGACATTGATAGCAGAAACTCAAAAACTGATACCTAGCCTAGCCTTTGAATCCGAAGATGTGCATCTTCATTTTCTTTCGCACCTCTGCCTGGAACCAAGGCAACAGATTCTGAGTGAGCAAGACGATCTTTTCGTCTCAATGGCGTCCAATCAAATATATAAATTTAGCGAAGTCCACTTAAAGCCTGACGAAGTTCAAAAAATAATAGTCCGACTTCTTTCAACAATTGAATCTAAATCCGCCGAAATCTTAATTAAAGATATTTCCGCAGCCGAGTTAGATCGAAAGGCCAGTATTGGCATGAAAGATGTCTTGGATGTGCTCTCCATCTCTACATCAACTTATGAGATTTTACGAGACGGCGGTGATGAAAAAGCCATCAAGTCGGCATCAATTCTTCAGCGAACCTTGAAACGCTCGGGATTCTCTTCCAACACCATTGACGCGTTTGCGGGCTATAAGTGCCAATGGGAAGCTTGGCACAGAAAGTATCGCCATGACATACCAGACTTCCTGATGACCATAGCCATTGAGCTCGTAGTTGAAAGCGCTAGAAAACTGGCTTTAGGTGCCATTAAGACAGCAGAAATCACTACCGAAGTAACTACACTACAAACCAAGCTTTGCAACCAATTGATGCGAACTGACATAACCCTTGAACTGACCTTTGGCGCAGTCCTCTCGGAACTGGTAAGAGGCGAAGCAACATGAAACTCGTTGAAGCTATAGAAATCGCCTCCACTGAAGCCCCCTTGATCATTACTCGAAGCGCTCCGCGCTCTCGAAGGGATGCACTTCAGAACGAAAGCTTGTTCCATATGCCACTTATTGCACTTTCGATATTGAGCCTAGCCAAAGGTAGATCGAAACCTAAAGCCGATGAAATTGGCAAGCTCATAGGCCAATGCTTTGAACATAGTCTCGCAACATTCAGCGGCTCGAGCCAAGAACTAGGCTGGTCGGCCAACCTTCGAATCCGAACGGTGAAGGCCCTAACCTTTTTAGAGTCGACTAATTTAATCACCATAAATAAAAATACTTCCAGACTTGAGGCAACCTCGACTGGCAAAAAAATCGTCGATGGAGCAATCGAGTCGGAAGGTGAGCTTTGCGTTTTCCTCCTAACCATCCAACGGGAATACAGGAACATTTGCAAGGAACGCGCAGTAGAGGAAAAACTATGAGATTCGAATCCTTAGAGATTGTCGCCAATGGCCCTAATGGCTGGGGATCAGGCCTGCTTGAGTTCGGCAGTGATATAACTCAACTATTTGCAGAGAATGAAAGCGGAAAAACACCGCTCATAATGTCCACCCTATTCTGCTTGGGAATGGATGTAAAATTTCGTGCAGACATCACTAGAAATTGCAAGTCAGCAATATTACAAATCGCGATAAATGATAAAAAGATAACTCTCGAGCGCTCCATCGGAGAAAAGTTTGACCTAACTGTCCACGAAAGCTCGAAAACCATCAATCGCTTTTATAATGACGAGGATTTTTCGCGATTCTTTTTAAACCTCATAAATATCAAAACCAATAAACTAATCACCACTAGCGGCACACCTACCCTCCCATATTTTTCAAGCTTAATACCGCTTTTTTACTTAGATCAAGATCATGGATATTTGGAGTTTTACGCAGCACGTCAGTCTTTCGTCAAAGACCAATACTCCGAAATGGTTAGATTGTTGGTAGGCCTCCCACCTTTCAATTTATATGACAAGAAACGCACTGGTATAGAACTAAAAAAAGAGGCTGACTATCTCGATACATCTATCGTCTCGAGCCGAAAACTTTTGGAACGTCTACAGCAAGACTTGACAGCTCCTATCCGCACAATTGATACGCTAGAGAAAAAACTAGAACGTTCCAAAACACGACTGGAAGAGCTGAAAAACACTAAAAATGTTAAGAGCGAAGCTCTGTCTGGTCTTGACGATTTGATAGCAGAGCAACGAGTACGATACCGCGAACTTAGCAATGAATCCATACAGCTCGAGTCAAAGATATCCAGTGCCAAGCTAATTCGAGACGAAATAGAAAGCGAAATTCAAACACTAAACTTGAATGAGGACGCTCGAAGAGCCTTCATATCTTTCTCCGAGCTATGCACCACGCCGAACTGCGGCATGTTCATGGCCAGTGCCGAGTCATATGGCAAGAGCCTTCTCTATTTGAGAGACCAGATAAAGGATTTAGAGATTTCTACTGCCGCAAACATTCAAGCCGCAGAAAGATTGGAGATCGCGAAATCGCTAACCAATCGCCATATCGAATCCTTTATACACAAGCGTTCAATCGCCGAGCGCGAGGCTGGAATAGATGCATTCATTGAGGCAATTAGCACCACGACATCAGATATCTTCGAGCTTCAACTTGAGCTGGGCAAGCTAAAAAAGGTAGAAGCTCAGAAAACCAACCACGCCAATTTGCTGGCTCGTCGCGACAAGACGCTGTCACTCTTAGAGGCGGCCCAAAAACCAAGCGAACAATCTGCTGAGGTAATTACATTCCGTCTACGGCTGTCGCAGGCCATGACCAAATGGCTGGATACTTTGCATGCGCGCAACGTATCGAATCAAATCAAAATCGACTCCAACCTAAAACCAATGATGGGAGATGAGAAGCTTGAAATATTCAAAGGCAGCTCAAAGACCCGTACAGTTCTTGCATTCCACGCCGCACTATTCGAAATATGTCTAGAAGACAAAAACTCTCCTTTCAGGATATTAATCCTGGACACCCCAAAACAGCAGGACATTCCCGACATTCATCTGTCTGATTACATAGAAGAACTTAAGTCGCTCGCCTCGAAAAATAATGCCCAAGTTATATTCTCAACCTCGAGCTATAGATATCAAATCGACCCAGCAACTGACAAAGAATGGCTTCCAAAATTTGGCAATGGAGAGGATGCTATGTACCTAGGCATTCCAAACCAATAGTACCTTAGCAATTGCCAGATGTATACTGGCAACCATCATGGCGTGGTCGCAATACCTGCGTACCACGCCGATAGCTTAGCAATTAGGCAAGCCAAGACTCGACTTCATCAGCACCATATTGAGCTTTCCACTCTTTCAGGAGCTTGTGATTGCCGCCTTTGGTTTCGATTATTTCACCGTTGTGCGGGTTCTTGTACTGCTTCACCTGACGCTCACGGCGCGGCGCTTTTTCGACACCAGCAGGAGCGGCAACACGTCGGCCCGCCTGGGGATCTAGGATGTTGATGATGTCGCGCAGGCTGTAGCCATACTGGCCAAGCAAATCACGCAATTTGGTCTCAAATTCAATTTCTTTCTGCAGCTCAGAGCTGCCTTTCAGGGCCTCAAGCTCTGCGAGTTGTGCAGCGAGCTGCTGCTCCAGTTGACGAAATTCTGCCAAACGGGACATAGGGAATCCTTGGTGCGGTTAGTAGAAGTAAGGCTCACATCGTAAACCATCGAGATCTATTTGTTGCTACAGGATATGGGCGCTCTAGGGGGTTCTTTTGTATCGAAGGAGGCCTGGTTGCAATCCCGCTGATGACCTTAGTCCTGGTTTTGAGCCAAATCATGGCTCAGGGTACTGCTTTAGTCATGATGGTTCCGAACGTTGCCCTTGCACTTTGGCAGCATCAGCAAATTTCGAAATTCAGGCTAGCAAGGTCACGACATTGGGAGCAGCCAATCGCTAAAAAGGGCTGAGGGAAAACTGGCTTGCTTATGGGATATTGTCGAGGTCACAGGGTATGGCTGTGCAGAATGCTTGAATCTGCATCTCAAGCCAATCTCCTCCTACTCAATCCATCTCAGTGGATTGACTGGCCTAGCGTACCGGCCTTGTGCAACTGGTAGTCTATGACGGTTTGATACAGGTGATCAGTCTCAAGACGGAGCCTTTCGACCTCCTCGGCTGGTCGCCCTTCATCCATCGCCTGCTGGTGGGCCCGGATGGCTTGAAGAGCCTGCTGCAAGAGCGGCTCGCCGGCTTCTGTCATACCCAGGATCGTTCTTTTCACTGCGACCTCGTGCTGGATCTGTGGGCCCGATGGGCTTTCAAGTGCTCAAGCTCCTGGTGCCACACGGCCGCGAACTTCTCAAAATCGCGCAGATAGGGCCCCTCTGCCAGGCGGGTAGAGCCAACACTTGCCGCTTGGAAGCGCTGCAGCCACGGCTCAGGGATACTCTCCTCGACAACCAGCTGAACGCCGTTGTGGAGCTTCGTGGTGACGAGATCGACGAGCTTCTGGGCGGAGAGCTGATCACCACTCTCGATGTCCGGCAGGCCCTGGTCAACCTCGTCGAGTTCAGCCAGCACCTTTTCAGCGCGAGCGTCTCCAGGCTGTAGATTGGCAAGTGCCCACAGCGCTGTGCGCCTCACGATCTCCAGGCTCCGCAGCCGATGATCAATCGTCACGACATTTCTCTCTGCTGCAGGTGGACGTCACAGGCCAAGTTCGACTTCTAACTGCGATCCCCGCAAGGTTCGGGTGAGCTCGCCTCTCGGCAGTCTTGCCAGGATCCCATCGGCGAGGTCATTGGCGTGCCGGGCGTACAACGTGACAACACCTGGTACAGGCACGCGATCCGGAACGAGGGCCCCGACTCGCACCTGGGCAATTTTCAGTATATTCACGACATCTGCGGGTAGCGTGTCGGTCGACATGTGCTCGACGGTTGGCCTTGTGGGAGGGCTCGCACCTTCCCACAGATCTACAATCGTTTCCAACAGCTTTTCGGGGCCGAAATACGCCAAGGCGATTTCCCACAGGCAGCCTTCCTGGGACAGTTTCAGGCGGGCCCTAGTCATTGCAGAGGTTCCAACAGATGAGGCTCTTTCTCGATTGTGAGTTCACTCAGCTCACCGCGCAGGCAAAGCTGATCTCCCTGGCGTTGGTCGCCGAGGATCGCCAGGAATTCTACGTGGAAGTGAGCGACGCGTGGCGAGAAGAGGACTGCAGTGATTTCGTGAAGGAGATCGTACTGCCGCAACTCTGGGGAGGTGAGGTGCCATGCCGATCCTCGAGGCAAGGTCGGCGCTCCTCCAGTTCTTGGCAACCTACGACGAAGAGCTCGATATTGCCACTGACGCACCTGCCTACGACTGGGAGCTGTTCTGCGAGCTCGCCTATGACGATGGGAAATGGCCCCAGAACGTCAGAAATTTCCCCACCGATGCCACGACCCTGACTGCGACGAACGATGGGGAGGAATTGCCTCACCACGCCCTGCTAGACGCTAGGATCATTGCAAGCATGTTCACGGCTAGAGCGTAACCATCTCACGCTCGATGGATGGCCTGAGGTGCTCAGGCATGTTGTTGTGGACGTGCAAGTCGACCGGCACACCCAACATGGCCTGGAGCTCATCCTCGAGCTCGGCGATGTCGAACAAGGAAATCTTGCCAGCCATTGCTGGAGGAATGGTGGCGAGCAGATCGAGGTCACTCCCTTCGTGGTCATCGCCTCGAGCGGCGGAGCCGAAGAGTTTGGGCTCAATGAAGCCATAGGCCTCGATTAGGCGCCGGATGCCCCCTTCCTCGCCTCGTATCGCGTCACTGGGCTTCATACCTTTCTCCTTGAAGCACGGCCTCGCTGGTTATGACCTTGGCAGGCGCTTGTCGATTATCGCTGCAGCTAGCACCTAAACGGCATCTACACTCGTTTTTCGAGCCAGCGACCGAGGTCAAAATGATGCCCACACTTCCTCCGACTGATGCCAGTGACGAAGAATGGCGCGCCTTTGCCGAAGAGCGCTGTGAGGATCTGAAGCCTCATGTGGCAGAGTTCATCCTGGAAAGGTTCACTTACAAGCCCAGGTATGTCCAGCAGCGGGTGTGGCGAACCTTCGCGACCGTGTCGGCCCTGAGCCTGCAGTTCGACATCTACATCCGTATGTTTGTGAATCCAAATGACTACTGGCCAAGGGAGTGCCTCGTACTGGCTCGGATCGGCTTCACGAAGGAACGTGTTGGGCATGGTCGAGCGCTGGTGCAGCGCCTAGTGGAGCTGGCTCCCCAATTCGGATATCGCTACTTGGCCATCGAGTCTGCAAATGCCAACGCATCAGCGTTCGCCGAAAGGCTGGGATTCAGCCCACGCGACAATGGACGTCACTGGATCGGTACGGTCGACGACGTGCAGAAAGCCTTGAATAGCTGATAGGTAGGACGTGGTCAGCCAACGGCTCAATGGCCTTTCTCTGCCGGCCTGCCAAGGGCTCGAAGCTGATAATCAGTGACGTCTTGAAAGAGATGCTCAGCCATCAGTCTGAGGCGCTCCAACTCCATACCCACGACCCCATCAACTTCGGCCTGATGATAGGCCTTCAGCGCTTCCATAGCCTCGGTGTACAGCGGATGGTCGGGCAAGAGTACCTTGCTCAGATCTTTTTTCACGATCTCTCCCTTTCGCCATGGCTAGCCCACTCGCTGTCATGCCAGCATGGCGCAAACCAAGCAACGTGAGCCAAGGAAGGATAGCTGCCCCACAATTGCGGTGCCGTATTTCACCTGCGATTTGTGATAACACTCAGCGTGGTTGCGATGAACAAGAACGCGCTACTGGCAATGAAGGTAGCCTGATAACCCATCCCGTCGTACAGCACCCCGCCTGCAGTTGCACCAGCAGTGATCGCCAACTGAATAACCGCGACCATCAAGCCACCACCGGCTTCTGCATTGTGCGGCAGCGCTTTGGCCAACCAAGTGAACCACCCAACAGGCGCACAGGTCGCAACCAGCCCCCACAACCCCAACAATGCGGCGACCGGAACCACCCAGCTACCAACCGCGATCACGGCAAATGCGGTGGCAGTCATGATCAACGGTATGCCTATCAAAATTCTATTCAGGTTTCGGCTAACGAAGGAGCCGACCAACATAGTGCCCACCAATCCTGCCACACCGATGATCAAGAGCAGGAGCGAGAGCGTGGGCACATCGACATGCGTGACCGTTTCCAGGAAGGGTCGCAGATATGTGAATAGTGTGAACTGACCCATGAAGAGAAACGCTACTGCAGCCATGCCGAGAGCGACTTTGCTGTCTCCCAGCAAACGCAAGGAGCCGGTGGCCGATACTTGAGTCCGCTCACTCGGCATGGCCGGCAGTGTGAATGCTTGCCAGATCAACGCCAATGCGGCCAATGGCACGACGCAAAAGAATGCCCCTCTCCAGCCAATCATGCCGCCTAGGTAGCTTCCAACTGGCGCTGCGATTGCCGTGGCCAACGCTGTACCGCCCTGCATAACGGCAATGGCCTTCGGAACGAGCGCTTCAGGTGCGATGCGCATCATTACTGCAGTGGACATCGACCAATAACCACCAATGGCAATCCCAAGCACGGCGCGCCCTACCATCAAGGTGAGATAGTTCGGAGCAAAGGCCACCATCCCACCCGAAACCAGCATGAGCACCGTTGTGGCAAGCAGGACAGGCTTGCGGTCGATCCCCTGGGTTAAGCTGGAGAGCAACAAGCTTGTGATGACAGCAAGGAAGCCGGAGATGGAAATAGCCTGGCCGGCCTGCCCCTCAGTCAATGACAAATCGGATGCAATCGGCGTGAGCAGGCTCACCGGCAAGAATTCAGATGCCACCAATGCGAAGGCACAGAGTGACATCGCCAGGACAGCGCTCCAGACCTGACGACTTGAGTGTTGAAGGGAGATTGCTGGGCTGCTCATGGCGGTTCTCGTTGTAGCGATTTCAAAAGACACATGCGCCCAGGCCCAGCTTTCAGGAGCTGGGTCTGGGAATAGCAGTAGTTACTTGAGGTTTTCGCGGAAGAAGGTGGTCAGCTTGCTGAAGGGGATCAGCTCGACGCGGTCATAGAGATCGACATGGCCTGCGCCTGGCACGATTACCAACTCCTTGGGTTCGCCGGCAAGGCGATACGCCTCCTCGCTGAACTCACGGGAATGAGCTTCCTCTCCTGTGATGAACAACATTGGACGAGGCGAGATCGTCTCGATGTCATTGAACGGATAGAAGTTCATGAACCTGACGTTACTGGTCAGCGTCGGATGGGTCGTCAGAAGCGGCGACAGCCCTTTGGGGGTGAACTCACCACGAGGTGTCCGGTAAAAGTCGTAAAACTCCCGCTCTATGGCATTTGAGCTCTCAGTTAGCTGATCCACCGTGCCACTGGTGTACTTGGTTTCGCCTCCGGCAAATTCGACATCACGCTGTGCTACTGCTTCGGCGATAGCCTTTTTGCGCTGTTCGACCGAGACGCCATGCTTGAGTCCATTGCGGTTGGCGGCACCCATGTCGTACATGCTGACCGTTGCAATCGCTTTTATGCGTGGATCAATTTTCGCAGCACTGATGGCAAAGCTGCCGCTGCCACAGATACCCAGCACGCCAATACGGTTCCGATCAACGAAACCTTGAGCACCGAGATAGTCGACCGCCGCACTGAAGTCTTCGGCATAGATGTCCGGCGAAACCAGGTTGCGCGGACGCCCGTCACTTTCACCCCAGAACGACAGATCGATGGCCAGGGTCACGAAACCCTGCTCTGCCAGCTTTTGGGCATAAAGGTTCGAGCTTTGCTCCTTGACCGCCCCCATCGGGTGCCCGACGATGATTGCGGGATGCTTGACGTTCACGCTCTGCTTTGTGGGCAGATACAGATTCCCCACAGTGGTCATCTGGAACTGGTTCTTGAAGGTGACGCGCTCGAGTGAAACCTGCCCACTCTGATAGAAATTGTTGGCCCTATGGGACATATCGGCGGCTCCCGCAGTGAGTGAACTGGCCATCAAGGCAAACGTAATGAACAAAGACTTCATGCACATCTTCCTGTCTGCTCGAAATGGAAGGGATGTGAGAGGACATCGCTCGCGGACGCTAGGGTCATCCCACCTGCCACCCATGTTCCTCGCGTGAACCAGCACGTCAGTAGAGCAAACCGTTAGTTTTCTTGCCCAATTGTCCAGACGTGACTGACTGGGCATGGACACTGAAAGCGACGCGCGAGTAGTGTTTTCGCTACACGCTGATCGGAACGCTCACCATGCCCGCAACCGCACTGCTGCCTTCACGCACAAACCCAATGGCCACACTGTGCAGGGTCATCGGTGCCCACACGCCCACCGCTGGAGATTTCGCGACGAGCATTGCAGGCCTAAGCGTCTATCGACGCAACGCACCGGCCCCACCGATTACGTGCATTGTCGAACCAAGCATTGTTTTGGTTGTGCAAGGGGCAAAGGAAATGGTTATCGGCGGTGACGTATTCCCATACGACACGACGCGTTTTCTGGTCACCTCGCTAAACATTCCCGCCAACTCGGCGGTGACTGTGGCCAGCGAGGAAGCACCCTGTCTTGGCTTGGTGTTCAAGCTCGATTTGCGCACACTGGCCGAATTGATCGCGCAAGATGGTCGCCTTCCTGTGAGCGGTCAGTCCTTTCATACCAGCGCTGGAGTTGGTGGACTGGGCCAGAAGCTGTTGGAAAGCTTCACCCGCCTGATTGAGCTGTTGGAGGAGCCCGATGCGATCCCGGTGCTCTGGCCCTTGATTCAGAGGGAGATCCATTATCGGTTGCTGCTAAGTGATCAAGCCCCTCTCCTTCGATATATCGCCTCCGTTGGCAGCAAGGGTTATCGAATCGCAAAGGCCATCGACTGGATGAAGCTTAACTACGCCGAGCCTCTGCGGGTGGACGAACTGGCCTCTCAGGTACAGATGGGCCTCTCGACATTCCATCAGCACTTCCGACAGCTCACCGCAATGAGTCCACTGCAATACCAGAAATGGTTGAGGTTGAACGAGGCAAAACGCTTGATGCTCAACGAACACCTCGATGCAGCAACCGCCGCATTCAAGGTCGGCTACGAAAGTCCATCGCAGTTCAGCCGTGAGTACGGGCGCCAGTTCGGCACGCCTCCAAAGCGCGATATTGCGGAGCTGCGTTTAGGTGCGGAGAGGTCAGCTGCCTCCACGCCTAACGTGCCCTGATCCTCAGCCTTCAAAACGTCGCCCAAACCAGGATGCAAGGAGATGCAATGAGAAGGAGCACACCCGACAAGCTTTTACCTCTAACCTACAAGGCCGCTCATTATCGATGGTCTAGCCTGCAGTACCTCGCTTGGGTGAGTGGGCTAATGGCACTTGGTTTAGCTCACGCAGTTTCGGCCAGCGCATCTGATTCTCAAACGGCGAAATCTGGCGAAGCGAAAGCTCAACAGGAGATACCCCACATGCAGATGTCAGTAGGCGAGCGGCATTACAAAATCAGGTTGGCTGACACTGAGGCAGCTCGTGCCTTCTCCGCGTTGATACCCCTGACGCTTGAAATGGCCGATCTCAACAGTAACGAAAAGTATGTCGATCTCGCGGTACCACTCCCCAAGGATGCGAGCTTTCCAGGAACGATCAAGGCAGGCGACGTCATGCTGTATGGATCGCAGACCCTAGTGGTATTCTACAAGACATTCAAAACGCCATACTCTTACACCCGTATCGGAAACATTGAAACCCCCGACGCCCTGATGCAGATGCTTGGCGGTGACGTTATCCGAGTCGAATTTTCCCAGCACTGAAAGCCGGCTAGACATCTGACATCCCGCAAGCGCCTACTCGCATCGGAGAGCTTCAACAACAACCTTGAAAGCAGCGGTTTTCTGCCGCCGCTTGGGGTAGTAAAGATGATAACCAGGGAAGAATTCCGACCAATCTGCCAATACCTCTTCAAGGGCACCGCTGCCGATATGCGCCTGAGCGTGTACATTGGTCACCTGACCGCCTGCAAAACAGGCATTTAGTATCTGCAACGAACTTTTCATGATCACCCGGACATCAATCGAGGTGCCATCATCCAGCACCTCGTTATGTCTCCAGTGATGAAGCACAGGATCGGCTCAAGCCATAAAAACGTCACCACGCACACGCAAGCAGCTCGCCTTTGACTTTAGTCTTAAAGGCTATTAACCCTAGCTCGGATGATGACGTTTCAAACTTCTAGCAGAGTGACTGCCCTAACTCAAACAACCGGCAGATAATCCTTACATCAATACTCACACCTTATTAAGCTTATTGCCGCTGAGCAGCTCTAATCGCTCCGAGCGCGGCTACAGAATCTTCCGATTTCACTCGTTTTACAATGCAAGCATTCCATAGTGATGGAATGGCATGAGTCTCGGCTGCCAGCAAAGCAGCCTCCCAGTAGCCTTTCAGTTTCAAACTCCCACCACCCACTGCCAGACGCGAGGGGTTGAGCAAATTTATGATACTGGCCATTCCTAGACCCAACGCCTCACCACCGGCCCTCACTGTTGCCGTGGCGATAGGGTCATCATCATTTGCCAATCGAGCGAGAGCCTCTCCACTAATGCCAAGCAAGTTGGACATAGCGCCGCCACCGGCTATTTCATCCAGCCTCTTGACTGAACCATCAACATGCAGCGGTAGATACCCAAGCTCCCCAGCCCAGCCATTAACACCACGTAATTCCCGTCCGTGAGCCATGAATGCAGCACCGATGGCAGTACCCGCCATGATCACGCCACCAGTAAAATCATTACTAACATCCTGCATTTCTTCCTGCAGGGCTGCCTTGACATCATTGATGACTGTTATTTGGCAACCAAGTGCTTTGAGGGCGGTTTCTGGACGCCAGCCTGTCAGGTTTGGTAGGACATCGCAGCTAACGATCTCGCCATCAGAAGCGACAAGGCCAGGTACAGCGATACCAATCCGAGCCGGGCGTAGATTGACATCTTTTAAGAAGGCGTGGAGCTGGGCAGAAAAGTCTTCGGGAGAATAGCCGGGCCCCGTTTCAAAACGTTTTGAATAAGCTCCGCATAATAGCAATAGCTTAGTACCGCCCAAATCGGCGCCAATGATGATCTCATTTCCTTCGGGGGCACTGTTCATTGCGATACCTTTGGTTAGCAAACGACGGGGTGGAAATACTCAGCACTCGAGTTGGGAGGCTCATCATTCAGTTGTGAGCACTGGGGAAAGCTTGAGACATTGCACACGTCACGGCAAGTTGCCCAACTCATCGCTCGTGATGCGGATCAAGCCTTTACCGCTAAAGGCTCGATGCTGCAGGCTTTCAAGATGATCTGGAAGATGCTCGAACGAGGCGACATTAAAACTCTCAGGCTCCCACTCGCCCCTCCCCACTGAGGTGAGGATACTCTCGGCTGCATCTACGAGGTCTTGCCAGGCACGATCGTCACCGAACGTATGCAACGCACCCAGTGCCACCTCGTGCATCGAAATCGTCCGAGTGAAAGGTGGTACTGGAGAGGCCTGGAGCCGGTCTTGAACGCATACCAAGTGGCCGTTGGCCCTAAGCGCGGGCACGAGTCGCGCAGCATGTTCAGCGTTCACCGTGTCTATTACAGCGTCGAACACCATGGGCCCATCCCATGCCTCAACGAGTGGGCCCTCCATGCAGTCGAACACCCCCAGATCGGTCAGCCGTTGCGCATGCCGTCGATGGCTCAGCGAGGTGACCTTGAAACCTCGCCGCAGAGCTATCTGAATCAGATGATTTGCAACAGATCCACCAGCCCCGCTCACCAGCAACGTCTGACATGACTGTGGTAGCTTTTCGAGAGCCAACCACGCCGTGAGAGCAGGGCACGGGAGACTGGCTGCTTGTTCCCAACTCACACTTGCCGGAACCCGAAGGACTGCTCTGGCTTTCACAGGGGTATATTCCGCGAAACTGCCATGACGACTAAGGCTTTGATGGTAAGCAACACGCTGGCCAATCCAAGAAGCTGAGACACTCTCACCGACAGCAACCACGACCCCCGCACCATCTACACCAGGTACGTGACCCGACTGCCAACTGACCAGACTCCCACCCAAGACTTTCCAATCTACAGGATTGAGGCCGATCACGACGTTGCGAATGAGAACATCGCCCGCTTCCGGCCTAGGAAGAGGTATCTCATTGAGTTTCAGCTCTGCTGGGTCAGCGCTGCCATGCCAGGTAAAAGCGCGGTGAGTTGTCGCCAGGGTCATGATTGATAAGCTCCCGCCGAGTAGGTGAGCTCGTAGCTGTGGCTGTAGATTTCAAGGATGTTGCCGAACGGATCCTCCATGTAAACCATGCGGTACGGCTTCTCACTTGGGAAGTATTCACGCACCGGCATCCGCTGCTTGCCGCCCGCAGCGACGATCTTGGCGGCTAGGCCTTCGACATCTGGATCTTGTACACAGAAGTGGAAAACTCCCGTTTTCCAGTATTCGAAGTTATTCTCCGGGCGCTCGGCGTTGGGGAACTCAAATATCTCGACGCCGATACGATCACCCGTGGATAGGTGGGCGATGCGGAACGAGCCCCACCCCTCACCAAAGACATCCGTACACATCACACCTATTGCAGTTTCGTCTTCAGTGATGGTGGTCGGCGGCATGATCAGGTACCACCCCAATACCTCTGTGTAAAATTTGACGGCGCCGTCCAGGTCGGTGACCGACAGGCCTATGTGAGAGAAATTGCGTGGGTAAACGGACATAACGGCTAGCCTCCAAACAGTTGGCCCTACCCTATCCCCCACGATCTATAATGAAAACAACGATCACGTTATGGTTATGATAAGACTTTATGATGGTTAACCCGCAGTGGCTCCGATCCTTCGCAATGCTTGCCGATCTTGGGAATTTCACCCGCACAGCTGAGCATCTGAATCTGACCCAGGCTGCCGTGAGCCAGCACATACGACACCTGGAACATCAGTACGGTAGCTTATTCATCCGTCACCACCGGCACGTTGAGCTCACCCCTGCGGGGAGTGCATTGCTGGACTATTTCAGGGAAATGGAGCGTGCTGCCCGTGCACTCGATGCCCGCCTGAGCGCTGAACAACAAGACATAGGTGATATCAGCTTAGTCTCCCCCGGCAGTATCGGATTGGCACTGTATCCGCTCCTGCTGGACTATCAACAAGCCCATCCTGGACTGAGCATTCGCCACCGGTTCGCCCCTGACGCGGAGGTACTCGAAGCAGTATTGAGCAATCGATTCGAAATGGGAATTGTGACTTACAAGCCAGACAATGAGAGGATCGCAGCGGAGAGGTTTGCCGAGGAGCCACTGGAGTTGATACTGCCAGCCGCTAAACCCTACGTGGGGTTCGAAACTCTGTCAGAACTTGGCTTCATCGACCACCCCGACGGGGCCGGTATGGCAACCCGCCTACTCAGCCGAAGGTATCCAGATGCACCGGGTATTCAAGCAATCCAGAAACGAGGCTTCAGCAATCAGGTAGGCCTCATCTTGGAGCCAGTTTCCCGAGGTTTGGGCTTTACTGTGCTGCCGAAGTTCGCCAGGCGCGCCTTCCACAAACAAGATAGTTTGCAGGTTGTGAAGTGTGGGAACCCTGTGGTGGACACGCTCTGGCTCATCTACAGATCAGAGTGGCCTCTGTCGTCCAGAGCCAGGCGAGTCATTGATCAGATGCAACAACACCTGAATGTAACCAATTGCCGCATTTGAGTTTCAAGATTCGGTTAAAAGCTCAGGCCCTTTGCAGCATCGACCAGTCCATTTAACCAATCCTGATGGCCGTTGATCATAGGGTTCGGCTGGGCCTTTGCAAGCTCCTGTGCAGGCTTTCCGATCTGGGTCTCTTGGGTGAGTATCCGAACTCGGCCACCCTCTAAGTTTTCAATAAGCCACGCGTGGTGGACATCCAGCCTATCTTCGCCCTTCCCTGCCCAACCATGCCAAGCAATACGACCAGGATGATCCTCGGATGGGGCGTCGAACTCGTTGCACTGCGCCTCGACAGGAAAACCGAAGGTCTCAAAGTAGAACCGGACACCATTCATGAGCTCCGGGCCGGCATGATCGTAGATGCGGATGTTGGCAGAATTCGAGTAATAGGTCGGCCAGCACGAAGGACATGCCAACAGCGGCCAGATGTCCTCCGCTCTCAACCCAGCAACGATGACTTCATTCGAAGCGAAATTATCAGTGAAACCAGGTAGATAGCCTTCCGGCCAAATGATCTCATGCATGGTTAGGTTCCCTCTTGGAATGTGGATGGAGGGATGATCGATGCCGAGGTAAAATAACGCCAATCGTCATTTATTATCCCGGGCATCATGAAATCTGATATCAGAAATTTTGACCTCAATTTGCTCAAGGCGCTGGACGCGCTTTTGGACGAACGTAGTGTCACCAAGGCAGCTGATCGCTTGTCATTAACTCAACCTGCGGTAAGCGGCATGCTCAATCGCCTCAGGGATAGTTTTGACGACCCTCTATTCATCAGGGCACAGCGCGGCATAGTGCCAACGCTGCGGGCTCAGCAGTTGGCCGCCCCGATCAAGCAGCTAATCAGTGACATGGAAGCTCTGCTGCAACGTAAGCGATCCATGAACCCCACCTACCGAGAATAGGAAGTCGCAGTTATCGTGGCATCTCCGGCGAGCAGTTCCACGGCAGTAGCGCTTCATAGTCTG
>NZ_JBLIYX010000030.1:0-35359 GCF_057480955.1 Pseudomonas sp. P65(2024) | reverse complement strand
CCTCGCTCCGTTCTTGCTCCCGGGAGGACCGCGCTGAACGCCCCATCCTGGGGCGCAGCGCTTGACGGCCATCCATGGCCGTCACCTCCCTCCGCAAGACCTGCGCTCGGCCTCCTGAAGTCGCAATTGGTGTTGCCTGAACTATCGCGCGCTTAGAAGCAAGAGCAAGAGCAATAAGCGCGAAGTTAGTTGTTTGACCATTAGTTATGTATTGGCTGTTCCGGCCCTTTCGCGGGGCAAGCCCGCTCCTACAGGTTTCTATATAACGACGACTATCGCGTGGGAGCGGGCTTGCCCCGCGATACGATCGAAAGATTAACTAAGTTTTCAACTAGCGACAGCTGCGCCAGTCTAGGCGCCGCCCGTAATTTGCGCGACTTCAGGAGGCCGAGCGCAGGTCTTGCGGAGGGAGGTGACGGGCATGGATGCCCGTCAAGCGCTGGGGCCCAGGATGGGCCCTGCAGCGCGATCCTCCCGGGAGCAAGGCCGGAGTGAGGGGACCCCGTAGCGAAGCGTAGGGGCCGGATGAATGAGCGCGCGGTTTTGCTTACTTTTGCCAAGACAAAAGTAAGTCGCCGCAAGGCGAAACAGCGATATAAGCGTCGACGCTGCCAATGAATGCGCGCACAACCTTCAAACAACGTAAAACCAAAAACTAAAAACTAACAACTAACAACTAACAACTAACAGAACATTCCAAAAACTTTACTCAACCACCAAATCCCGCCCAACATCCCACCCTCCCCCAAGCGCCGCAATCAACTGCACACTCGCCACCAACCGCCCCTGCAACAACGTCAACACACTCCGCTCGTTGCTAAGCGCCGTCGTCTGCACATTGACCACATCCAGATACCCGATCAACCCCGCCTTGTACTGGTTCTCGGTCAACCGCAACGACTCCCGCGCCGCGTCCAGCGCCTCCTGCCGCACCACCGCCTCGTCCCCGTACACCTTGAGCTGCACCAGATAGTTCTCGACCTCCTTGAACCCGTCGAGCACCGTCTGCCGATACTGCGCCACGGTCTGGTCGTACACCGCCACCGTCCGGTCAACCTCGGCACTGCGCTTGCCGGCGTCGAACAGCGTCAGCGCCAGCTGCGGCCCGACCGACCAGTAACGGTTGGGCAACTCGATCCAGTTGTTGAAACTACTGCTGGAATACCCCCCGTTCATGCTCAAGGACAGATCCGGGAAATACGCCGCCCGCGACACACCGATATTCGAGTTGGCCGCCATGACCTTGCGCTCGGCCGAGGCGATGTCGGGACGCCGCTCGAGCAGCTGCGACGGCAGCGACAGCGGCACCTGCGGCAACGCCGGAATATCATCGCTCGCCGCCAGGGCAAAGTCGGCCGGCGCCTTGCCCATCAGCACGGCGATGGCGTTCTCGTACTGCGCCCGCTGCCAGGCCAGGTCGATCAGGTCGGCCTGGGTGCTCTTGAGCTGGGTACGCGCCTGGGCCACGGCATCCGGCCCGGCAACCCCGGCGCGGTACTGGTTCTCGTTCATCTTCAGCGACCGCTCATAGGCCGCCACGGTGGCCTCGAGCAGGCGCTTCTGCGCGTCGATCACTCGCAGTTGCAGGTAGTTCTGAACCAGTTCCGACTGCTGACTCAGGCGAATGGCCGCCATGTCGGCCAGGCTGGCCTCGGCGCTGGACTCGTTGGCGTTCATGGTTTCACGCAACTTGCCCCACAGGTCGATCTCCCAGCTCACCCCGAGCTGCGCGTTGTAGGTATCGCGGATGCCGCTGCTGTTGTTCGACAGGCTGGAGCTGGAACTACCGGTGCCCTGGGCCGAACGGTTCTTGCTGGTGGTCAGGTTCAGCGAAGGGAACAGCGAGGCACGGCTACTGTGCACCAGCGCCTGGGCCTGACGGTACTGCGCCTCGTACTGTGCCACCGTCTGGTTGCTGCGGTTGAGCTCCTCAACCAGGGCGTCGAGCTGCTTGTCGCCATAGATCTCCCACCACGCCCCCCGAGCGATGGCATCAGACGGATTGGCCTGGGTCCAGCCCTCGGCCTGCTTGAACTGCGCCGGGGTACTGACCTCGGGGCGGTGGTAGTCCGGGCTCAGGGTACAGGCGCTGAGCATGGCCACGCACAACCCGGCGCTGACCAGGCGCGAGCCGCGTCCCTGGGTCAGCAGCTTGAAGGCACGGTGGATTCGGGTGTGGGCAAAGTTCATAGCGGGTTATCCAGGGCAGCGTCGGTGCGCACGCCGCGCCAGCGGTTGAACCGGTGGCGCAGGCGATCAAGGTACAGGTAAACCACAGGTGTGGTGTAAAGGGTGAGGATCTGGCTGAACACCAGGCCGCCGATGATGGTCAGGCCCAGGGGCTGGCGCATCTCGGCGCCCTCGGCGCGGCTGAGCAGCAGCGGCAGCGCGCCGAGGATCGCGGCCAGGGTGGTCATCAGGATCGGCCGCAGGCGCAGCAGGCAGGCGCGGCGGATCGACTCCTCCGGCGACAGGCCTTCATGGCGCTCCAACTGCAGGGCCAGGTCGATCATCAAGATGGCGTTCTTCTTCACCACGCCGATCAGCAGGAACAGCCCCAGCAACGAGATCAGGCTGAACTCGCCACCGGTCAGGTACAGCGCCAGCAACGCGCCGACCCCGGCCGAGGGCAGCGTGGAAAGGATCGTCAGTGGGTGGATGTAGCTCTCGTAGAGGATGCCGAGCACCAGGTACACCAGCACCAGGGCGCCAAGGATCATCAGCGGCTGGCCTTCGGTGGTCTTGGTGAAGGCGTCGGCGTCGCCGCCGAGCTTGGCGATCACCGACTCGGGCAGGCCGAGCTTGGCCACCGCGCGCTCCAGCGCGGCCATGGCCTGGTCGGGGCTGTAGCCTTCGGCGACGTCGAACGAGATGTCCTCGGAGGCGAACTGCCCTTCGTGGCTGACGCGGTCGTTGGCCAGGCTGTTCTCGTAGCGGGCGAAGGTGGACAGCGGCACCCGGGCGCCGTCGGCGGTGATCACCTGCACCTGCTCCAGGGTGCTTGGGTCCCAGGCGTATTTCGGGTTGATCTCCAATACCACCTGGTACTGGTTGAGGCTGTCATAGATGGTCGAGATCTGCCGCTGGCTGTAGGCGTTGTTCAGCACCGCGGTGACCATGTCCATGTCGATGCCCAGGCGCTTGGCCTGGTCACGGTCGACCACCAGGGTCACCTGCTGGGTGCCGGCGCCGTCGCGGGCGTCGATGGCGGTCAGCTCGGGCAGCTTGCGCAGCTCGGCGGCCACCTTCGGGAACCACTCGCGCAGGGCGGCCAGATCGCCGCTCTGCAGGGTGTAGAGGTACTGCGAGGTGCTCTGGTCGCGGCCGCCGCCGCCCAGTTGCAGGTCCTGGTCGGCCATCAGGTACAGGCGCCCACCAGGGATCTTCGGCAGGTCCTTGCGCAGGCGGTCGATCACCTTCTGCGCGTTCTCCTTGCGCTCGGCGATCGGCTTCAGGCGCACCAGCACGAAGGCGTTGTTGGTGCCGCTGTTGCCGCCGATGAAACCGGCGACGCTCTCCACGGCCGGGTCCTTGAGCAAGGCGCGGCGGTAGATCTCCATCTTCGGCTGCATCACGGTGAACGACAGGCCGTCATCGCCACGGATGAAGCCTTGCAGCTGGCCGGTGTCCTGCTGCGGCATCAGGGTCTTGGGCACTACCACGTACAGGGCGATATTCAGGCCGATGGTGGCCAGCAGGCTGAGCAGGGTCAGGCGCTTGTGCCGCAGCGCCCAGCCCAGGCTCTTGTCGTAGCCGGCGACCATGCGCTGGTGAATGTGGTCGCTCCAACGCTGCAGGCGAGTCTGCTGCTGCGGGCCATGGACCTTGAGCCAGCGCGAGCAGAGCATCGGCGTCAGTGTCAGCGACACCACCAGCGACACGACAATCGCCGCGGCCAGGGTGATCGAGAACTCCTTGAACAGCCCGCGCACGATGCCGCCCATGAACAGGATGGAGACGAACACCGCCACCAGCGAGACGTTCATCGACAACAGGGTGAACCCCACCTCCTGCGCGCCCTTGTAGGCGGCGCGCATGGGGTTTTCGCCGTTCTCGATATGCCGCGAAATGTTCTCCAGTACCACGATGGCGTCGTCCACCACCAAGCCGGTGGCGAGGATCAGCGCCATCAGCGACAGGTTGTTCAGCGAGAACCCGCACAGGTACATGACCGCGAAGGTGCCCACCAGCGAAACCGGCACCGCCAAGCTCGGGATCAGCGAGGCACGCAGGTTGCCGAGGAACAGGTAAACCACCAGGATCACCAGCACCACGGCGATCAGCAAGGTGTGCTCGGCCTCCTTGAGGGTGGCCTTGATCACCGGCGAGCGGTCCATGGCCACATTGAGCTTGACGCTGGCCGGCAGGAGCGACTGCAAGGCCGGCAACTCGGCCTTGATCTGCTCGACGGTCTGGATGATGTTGGCGTTGGTCTGGCGGTTGACCACCAGCAGCACCGCGCTCTCGTCGTTGAAGAATCCGCTGTTATAGCGGTTCTCCACGCCATCGCTGACCTTGGCCACATCGGACAGGCGCAGGATCGCGCCGTTCTGCTGGCGGATCACCAGCGGCTTGTAGTCCTCGGCGGTTTCCAACTGATCATTGGCGCGCACCTGCCAGTTGCGTTCGCGGTCTTCGACGAAGCCCATGGGCCGGCGTTGGTTGGCGTTGGCCACCGCATTGCGCACGTCGTCCAGCGACAGGCCGTACTGGTTGAGCAGCTGCGGTTCGAGCTCGATGCGCACCGCCGGCAGCGAGCTGCCGCCGATCTGTACCTCCCCTACTCCGCTGACCTGCGCCAGGCTCTGGGAGAGGATGGTGTCGGCCAGGTCATAGAGCTTGCCCTTGGACAGCACGTCCGAGGTCAGCGACAGCACCATGATCGGCGCCTGGGACGGGTTGATCTTCTTGTAGGTGGGCATGCTGCGCATGCCGCTGGGCAGCAGGTTGCGGGTGGCGTTGATCGCCGCCTGCACCTCACGCGCCGCGCCGTCTATGTCGCGGCCCAGCTCGAAGCCGATGATCACCCGGGTCGAGCCCTGGTTGGAGCTGCTGGTCAGCGTGGTGACGCCGGCAATGGCGCCGAGCTTACGCTCCAGCGGCGTGGCCACGGTGGAGGCCATGACCTCAGGGCTGGCGCCGGGCAGGCTGGCCTGCACCACAATTACCGGGAAGTCCATCTGCGGCAGCGGCGACACCGGCAGCAGGCCGAAACTCACACCACCCAGCAACATGATCGCCAGGCTCAGCAGCATGGTGGCTACCGGCCGTCGAATGAAGGGTCCGGACAGGTTCATGCTTCAGCCTGCCGCGCATCGTCAGCCGGGCGCCAGCGACGCGCCAGGCGGTCGAAGTACAGGTAGATGACCGGCGTGGTGAACAAGGTCAGCACTTGGCTGACCAACAGGCCGCCGACCATCACCAGGCCCAGCGGCTGGCGCAGCTCGGCGCCGGAACCGGTGGCGAGCATCAGCGGTACGGCGCCGAACAGCGCGGCCAGGGTGGTCATCAGGATCGGCCGGAAGCGCAGCAGCGCCGCCTGGTAGATCGCGTCACGCGGGCTCATGCCCTGGTGTCGCTCAGCCTCCAGGGCGAAGTCGATCATCATGATCGCGTTCTTCTTGACGATGCCGATCAGCAGGATGATGCCGATGATCGCGATCATGCCCAGGTCGTTGCCGCTCAGCAGGAGCGCCAACAAGGCCCCCACCGCCGCCGACGGCAGCGTGGAAAGGATGGTCACCGGGTGGATGTAGCTCTCGTAAAGCACGCCCAGCACGATGTACATGGTCACCACCGCGGCCAGGATCAGCAGCAAGGTGCTCGACAGCGAGGCCTGGAACGCCTCGGCGGCGCCCTGGAAGCGGGTCTGCACGCCGATCGGCATGCCGATGTCCTGCTGCACCTGCTCGATCACCTTGACCGCCTCGCCCAGGGAGGCGCCATGGGCCAGGTTGAACGACATCATCACCGCCGGGAACTGGCCGATGTGCGAGATGGCCAGCTGGGCCTGGCGCTGCTCGATGCGCGCCAGGGCCGACAGGCGCACCTGGCCGCCGTCGGTGGCCTTGACGTGGATCGACTCCAGGGCCTGCGGGCCGAGGCTGGCGGCAGTCTGCGACTGCAGCACCACGCGGTACTGGCTGGCCTGGGTGTAGATGGTCGAGATCTGCCGCTGGCCGAAGGCGTCGTACAGCGCGTTGGTGATCTGCGCCACAGTGATGCCCAGACGACTGGCCATGTCGCGGTCGATCACCAGGAATACCTGCAGGCCCTGGTCCTGCAGGTCGCTGGCCACATCCTGCAGCTCGGGGCGGTCCTTGAGCGCCTGCACCAGCTTGCCGCTCCACTCGGCGAGCATGTCGGCATCCGGCGAGCTCAGGCTGAACTGGTACTGGGTGCGGCTGACCCGGTCCTCGATGCTCAGGTCCTGCACCGGCTGCATGAACAGGCGAATGCCGACAAGCTTGTCGAGCTGTGGCTGCAGGCGGTTGATCACCTCGGAGGCGGTGACGTCGCGCTCGCCGTGGGGCTTGAGGTTGATCAGCAGGCGGCCGCTGTTGAGGGTGGCATTGTCGCCATCCACGCCGATGTAGGAAGACAGGCTCTGCACCGCCGGATCCTGCAGGATCACCTGGGCCAGGGATTGTTGGCGCTCGCTCATGGCGGCGAACGAGGTCGATTGCGGCGCTTCGGAAATACCCTGGATGACCCCGGTGTCCTGGGCCGGGAAGAAGCCCTTGGGCACCATCATGTACAGCACCACGGTCAGCGCCAGGGTGGCAACGGCCACCAGCAGGGTTAGCGGCTGGCGCTGCAACACCCAGGTCAGGGCGGTGCCGTAGTGCTTGATCAGCCAGTCGATCCAGGCACCGCTGGCGCGGTAGAAGCGGCTTTGTTCCTCTTCCTTGGGCTCGCGCTTGAGCAGGCGCGCGCACATCATCGGCGTCAGGGTCAGCGACACCACCAGGGAAATCAGGATGGCCACCGCCAGGGTGATGGCGAACTCACGGAACAAGCGCCCGACCACATCGGCCATGAACAACAGCGGAATCAGCACGGCGATCAACGAGAAGGTCAGCGAGATCAGGGTGAAGCCGATCTGCTTCGCGCCCTTGAGCGCGGCCTGCATGGGTGTTTCGCCCTCCTCGATGTGCCGGGAGATGTTCTCCAGCATGACGATGGCATCGTCCACCACGAAGCCGGTGGCGATGGTCATGGCCATCAAGGTGAGGTTGTTGACCGAGAAACCGGCCAGGTACATCACCCCGAAGGTGCCGATAAGCGACAGCGGAACGGCGATGGAGGGAATGATGGTGGCGCTGAAACGGCGCAGGAAAACGAAGGTGACCATCACCACCAGGGCGATGGCGAACAGCAGCTCGTGCTGCACATCGCGCACGGCGGCGCGGATGGTCTGGGTGCGGTCGGTGAGCACGCTGACATCCAGGCCCGCCGGCAGGTTGTCGGTGATTGACGGCAGCAGTTCCTTGATCCGGTCGACCACCTCGATGACGTTGGCACCGGGCTGGCGCTGGATATTCAGCAGCACCGCCTCGTTCTGGTTGGCCCAGGCGGCCAGGCGTTCGTTCTCGGCGCCGTCGACGATCTCGGCGACGTCCTTCAGGCGCAGTGGCGCGCCATTGCTGTACTTGAGGATGAGGTTGGCGTATTCCTCGGGGGAGCGCAGCTGGTCGTTGGCGTCGAGCATCGATACCCGGGTCGGGCCGTCGAAGTTGCCCTTGGGCTGGTTGACGTTGGAGGCGCCGATCAGGGTGCGCACGTCGTCCAGGTTGAGACCGTTAGCGGCCAGGGCGTCGACGTTGACCTTGATCCGCACAGCTTGGCGCTGACCGCCGGCGATGCTGACCATGCCGACGCCGCTGATCTGGGCGATCTTCTGCGCCACGCGGGTGTCGACCAGGTCATTGAGCTTGGGCAGCGGCATGGTCTTCGAGGAAATGGCCAGGGTCAGCACCGGCGTGTCGGCCGGGTTGACCTTGTTGTACACCGGCGGCGCCGGCAGGTCGTTGGGCAGCAGGTTGCTGGCGGCGTTGATCGCGGCCTGCACCTGCTGCTCGGCGACATCCATGTTCATGTCGAGGTTGAAGCGCAGGGTCAGCACCGAGGCGCCGCCGGAGCTGGTGGAGGCCATCTGTTCCAGGCCCGGCATCTGCCCGAACTGGCGTTCCAGCGGCGCGGTGACGGCGCTGGTCATGACCTGCGGGCTGGCGCCAGGGTACAGGGTCATGACGCGGATGGTCGGGTAGTCGACCTGAGGCAAAGCCGCCACCGGCAGCAGCTTGTAGGCGATCAGGCCGGCCAGGACGATGGCCAGCATGCTCAGCGTGGTGGCGACCGGCCGCAGGATGAACAGGCGCGAGAGGTTCATGCGCCCGCCTTGGTGCCTGGTTCAGCGGTCTGGGCCGAGCCCTTGGCGCCCTGCCCCTGCAGGTGCTGGCCGGGGGTGGTCGGAACCTGGGAGCTGTCCTCGACCACATCGACCTTGGTGCCTTCGCGCAGGCGGTCAGTGCCTTCCAGCACCAGGCGCTCGCCGGCGGCCAGGCCCTCGACGATCACCGTGTTCTCGCCATCGCTGGCGCCGACCTTGAGCTTGCGCACGTTGATGGTGTTCTCGGCGTTGACCACATAGGCGAAGGTGCCGTCGTTGCCAAACTGGATCGCCGCTGCCGGTGCCAGCACCACCTGCTTGAGGGTGTCGGCCAGCAAGCGCACGTTGACAAACTGGTTGGGGAACAGCGCGTGGTCGGTGTTCTGGAAGGTGCCCTTGAACTTCAGGGTGCCGGTGGCGACGTCGATCTGGTTGTCGAGGCTGCCCAGCACACCGGTGGACTGCAGCTTCTGATCGCCCCGGTCCCAGGCCTCGACCGGCAGGCTGGCGCCGCTGCGGTAGCGGGCCAGCACGGTGTCGAGCTGGGTTTCCGGCAGGGTGAAGGCAACGCTGATCGGCTGGGTCTGGGTGATGACCACCAGCGCCGTGGTGTCGTTGGCCGCCACCAGGTTGCCCAGGTCCAGCTGGCGCAGGCCCACGCGGCCGCTGATCGGTGCGCGGATCTGGGTGAACTCGAGATTCAGGCGTGCCTCGTTGACCTGGGCCTGGTTGGTCTTGACCAGCCCCTGGAACTGACCGACCTGAGCTTCGGCGGTGTCCAGGGTCTGCTTGGCGATGCTGTCCTCGGCGTACAGGCCTTTATAGCGGGCCAGGTCGACCTGGGCATTCTTCAACTGCGCCTGATTCTGCGCCAGGGTGCCCTCGGCCTGCTGCAAGGCGATGCGGTAGGAACGTGGGTCGATCTCGGCCAGCAGATCGCCGGCCTTGACCTGCTGGCCCTCCTTGAAGTGGACCTTGACCAGCTCGCCGGCCACCCGGCTGCGCACGTTGACCGTGTTGGTCGCGGTCACGGTGCCGAGGGCCTTGCAATAAAGCGGGAAGTCTCCGACCCGCACCGGCTCGACCCGCACCGGGACCGCCTCGGTGGAGGCGCCGAAGCCCGGCCGCCCGCCCATGCCCAGGCCCTTCCCGCCGCCTTCCTTGTGTACGGTCGCCGCGGGCCACAGCCACCAGGCCAGCAGGGCCACCAGCAGCAGGATCAGCAGGCCGAACAGCCAGCGACGAGGGGAACGGGAATTGGAGGCTTGCATGGGTCGAACGAACCTTGTTCAGAGAAAGACGGCGTGGAGAGCGTGAACGATAAGCACTGGCATCGTTTTAGCAAAGGGGCTTTACCAGTGCTTTACCTTCGGCTGACGTTGGCAAAGGGGTGAACTTTAAATGAAAACGGCCTGGAACTGGGTCCAGGCCGTTACCGGGTGTTACCTGGTTCGCCGGCAAGCCGGCGAACACTTACTTCAAGACAGCCAGCGCCGCCTCGTAGTTCGGCTCGTCGGCGATTTCGCCCACCAGTTCGCTGTGCAGCACCTTGTCGTTTTCATCCAGCACCACCACGGCACGGGCGGCCAGGCCGGCCAGCGGGCCATCAGCGATGGCGACGCCGTAGTTTTCCAGGAACTCGCGGCCACGCAGGGTCGACAGGTTCTTCACGTTCTCCAGGCCTTCGGCGCCGCAGAAGCGCGCCTGGGCGAACGGCAGGTCGGCAGAGATGCACAGCACCACGGTGTTGGCCACGTCATTGGCCTGGGCGTTGAACTTGCGCACCGAGGTGGCGCAGGTCGGGGTGTCGACGCTCGGGAAGATGTTCAGCACCTTGCGCTTGCCGGCGAAGTCGGCCAGCGACTTGTTCGACAGATCGCCAGCGACCAGGGAGAAGGCAGGTGCCGCGGCGCCTTGCTTCGGCAGTTCACCGCTGACCTGAACCGGGTTGCCTTTGAGAGTCACTTGAGCCATGACGGAAATCCTTATACGGGGGGTTGAAAAGGATTCAGAGTTAACCATGAAGGGGCGCAAGTGCCTATGGGTAAAGATGAAATTGCCCTACGATCGGGCAATTCCTGTAGACAAACGCCCGGGTGACTGACGTCGAACCGGGCGTTCTTCCTACGGGACAGGGGCTCAGGCCAGCAGGCCGTACACCACTGAGGTCAGGGCCACCAGGCCGACGACCACCACGAACAGGTTGGACAGCGCGCCGCTGTACTTGCGCATCGATGGCACGCGGCGGATGGCGTACATCGGCATCAGGAACAGCAACACGGCGATGATCGGGCCGCCGAGGGATTCGATCATGCCGAGGATGCTCGGGTTGAGGGTGGCGACGATCCAGCACACCACCAGCATCAGCGCGGCGACGATACGGTCCAGGGCCTTGGCGCCCGGGCGCATGCCGGCCTTGACGATCATGCCCTTGAGGCCCTCGCTGGCACCGATATAGTGGCCCAGGAACGACTTGGCAATGGCAATGAAGGCGATCAAGGGTGCGGCGAAGGCGATGGCCGGCTGCTCAAAGTGGTTGGCCAGGTACGACAGGATCGACAGGTTCTGCGCCTTGGCCTCGGCCAGCTGGGCGCTGCTCAGGGTCAGCACGCAGCTGAACACGAAGAACAGCACCATCAGCACCATCAGCAGGTGCGCGCGACGCAGGATCTGGCCGCTGCGCTCATCGGCATTCTCGCCGTAGCGGCGCTTCTGGTCGACGGCGAAGGCCGAGATGATCGGCGAATGGTTGAACGAGAACACCATCACCGGGATCGCCAGCCACACGGTGTGCAGGAAGGCCGAGCCCGACGGCACCTGGGCGGCGGTGTCGAGAATGCCGCCGTTCCAGTGCGGCACCAGGTACAGGGCCAGCAGCGCCAAGGCAACGATGAACGGATAAACCAGCAGGCTCATGACCTTGACCGTGGCCTGCTCGCCACAGCGCACGATGGCCAAGAGGCCCAGGATCAGCACAAACGACAGGATCGCCCGCGGTGGCGGCGCGATGTGCAGTTGGTGCTCCATGAAGCTGCTGACGGTGTTGGTCAGCGCCACGCTGTAGATCAGCAGGATCGGGAAGATGGCGAAGAAGTACAGGACGGTGATCAGCGCGCCGGCGGTGATGCCGAAATGCTCCTCGACCACCTCGGTGATGTCGCCGCCCTTGCTGCCGGAAAGCACGAAGCGGGTCAACCCGCGGTGGGCGAAATAGGTCATGGGGAAGGCCAGCAAGGCCAGCACCAGCAGCGGCCAGAAACCGCCAAGGCCGGCGTTGATGGGCAGGAACAGGGTTCCGGCGCCGATGGCCGTGCCGAAGAGGCCCAGCATCCAGGTGGTGTCTTGACGCGACCAGCTGCCGAGGGTGGCGGGGGTCGATTCTACAAAGCGTTGTTCAACGCTTGGGGCCTGCTCATTCATTCCGGGTGAAGCTCCACTCGCAAGACTGCAACAGGCTGAGAATGGCGAAATAGACGATTCGCCCAACTCAACCGGGGAAGAGGGGCGCGATTGTGCATGCAAAGGTTGCACTTGGGGAAGCCCCGCCCGAGGGACGGTTGCACTTGTCTTTACAAGCGGGTTGTGCTGGAGGGGGCTGCTTGGCAGCCCCTGGCAGATTACCGCTGCACGGCGGCAAACGCCTCGGCCACCTGGCGCAGGTTGGCCGGACGCAGGCCGGACATGCATACCCGGCCGCTGTCGATCAGGTAAACACCGAACTCGTCACGCAGCCGACGCACTTGCTCCACGCTGAAGCCGGTGTAGCTGAACATGCCGCGCTGGCGCAGGAAGAACTGGAAGTCCTGGCCCGGCAGCAGCTCGCCGAGCAAGTCGACCAAACCTTGGCGCATGTCGAGGATACGCTTGCGCATCACCTCCACTTCCGCTGCCCACTGAGCGTTCAGCGCGGTATCGCCAAGCACCCCGGCCACCAGCTGGGCGCCGAACGCGGGCGGGCTGGAGTAGTTGCGGCGCACGGTGGCCTTGAGCTGGCCGAGCACACTGGAGGCGGTGGCGGCATCGTCGCAGACCACCGACAGCCCCCCTACCCGCTCGCCGTACAGCGAGAAGATCTTCGAGAACGAGTTGCTGACCAGGCACGGCACGCCGGCACGGGCCATCTCACGGATGGCGTAGGCGTCTTCCACCAGGCCTTCACCGAAGCCCTGGTAGGCGATGTCGAGGAACGGAATCAGCTGGCGCGCCTTGACCACTTCGACCACCTGCTGCCACTGCTGCTGGTTTAGGTCGACGCCGGTGGGGTTGTGGCAGCACGGGTGCAGCAGGACGATGCTGTTCGCCGGCAGGGTCTGCAGGGTCGCCAGCATACCGGCGAAATCGACGCCACGGCTGGCGCTGTCGAAGTACGGGTAGCTGTGCACCTTGAAGCCCGCGCCTTCGAAGATCGCCCGGTGGTTGTCCCAGGTGGGGTTGCTCACCCACACCTCGGAGCTCGGGAAGTAGCGCTTGAGGAAGTCGGCGCCGACTTTCAGCGCGCCGGAGCCGCCGACGGTCTGCACGGTGGCCACGCGGCCATCGGCCACAGCCGGGTGATCTGCGCCGAACAGCAGCGCCTGGATCGCCTGGCGGTAGGCAGCCAGGCCTTCCATCGGCAGGTACAGCGAGGCTTCGTGGGGCTGGCCGGCCAGGCGCTTCTCCACCTCGCCCACCGCCGCCAGCTGCGGCACCACGCCAGCTTCGTCGTAGTACAGGCCGATACTCAGGTTGACCTTGTCGGCGCGCGGGTCGGCCTTGAAGGTTTCCATCAACGAGAGGATCGGGTCGCCGGCATAGGCATCGACATGTTTGAACACAGCGTGCAGCTCCTTGGAAATCAGGACAGTTCAGGGAAGGCTCCAGCGAGGATACCCGCAGTGGGGCGTGAGGAACATCACCGATGTGCAAGGAGTCGATGCAGGGGTGCAAGAGCGAGCGTTACGACGCAAAGACATTTCCCACATCAATTACGGAAACGGATGAATAGGCGCCCTCTGCATCGGCCTGCCATTGTCCCGCTCACACGAATTACATGTATAAAAAAAGAGGGATTGATGCAGCCGGACAGGACGTACCAAGTCATTGCCCATCATGGAATTACCTTCGATATCAGCGAGTTCACCGTCCAGCCAGGTGAGCACTGCCAATTGCGCAAGTTGGCCTTACCCTTCGTGCACAAAGGGCATTACCAAATCGTGGAGGCCGTGGCCCAACTCTATGACCGCATGCTCGCAGGCAATCTGCCATGCCAGATGAAAGTTGCAGTATCACGCCCACTCACACGTCAGCAGGGGGACGTGCTGAATGATCAACGGAGCGATGTGCTCACCCTGGTCGGAGCAGCAGTGGGTAAAGCGGCAGGAACTACCGTTGTCGGAATCGCGGGTACGATGGCCGCTGGATTAGTGGCCTCCGCTGCAGGATTTGCAGCCTCGAGGCTGGCAAAGGGAGCAATACCAACATTTCATGCCGGCGATGTTTTGGTATCGCTTCAAGCCCAGGTCAACGGGGGAATTGGCCCTCAACGTAGCGCGCTGCTGCTGATTCTCTGAGGACGGGTATACACAATGTCCTATATCTACCTGACTCTGTGTACTGCACTGACAGGCTGGTTCCTCGACTGGATCTGCAAGCCGATTCTGGTGCGCAGATGGCTCTACCTGGTTTTCCAGATCACAGGCATCACCGCTTGCACCCAACTCGGTGCCCAGGAGGTTCTTTACTGGGATGGAGGGGCATGGGGCCTATTCTTTTCACTCGCCGGATTTCCTCTGCTGTTCGAACGCTCGAGCTGGTATGAGCGAAACCGATAGAGGAGGCATTCATGACCATGCTTTACCTGCTGATCTATCTGCCGGTCGCAATCCTTCTGTTCGACTGGCTTTGCAGGTCAGTACTGCTTCGCAGAATCCTGTGCATCGTCTTCATGGTGGCGGGCATCAGCACTTGTTCACTGCTGGGGCAACGCGAGTTCATGAATCTCGATGGTGGGCAATGGGCTCTATTCTTCGTCGTGCTCGGCACGACCCTGCTGTTTGATCGCTCGCACTTGATCGTGATCGGGATTGAGGAGCTGCGCCCCGTCCCGATCCGGATGGGGCCAATTCAGCCCGCCAACCCCCGCAACTCCCCCCACTCCCGCTCACTCAACGCCACCCCTTCCCGCCCGGCCACTTCACGCTCGCGATAACGCCGCTCGCCCGGCATCCGCGTCAACCCGGCTGCCTGCATCTGCTCCACCAGTTCGCGGCTGCGCAGCGCAAAGCGCTCGCCCTCGGCCTTGCTCGGGTCGATCACGATGATCAACTGCCCGGTCCAGGGGGTCTTGGCTCCAGGGTGGCCCGACCAATCGAACTCCCAGGAGAAATTGCCGCCCGTCAGCGCCGCCGCCAGCAACTCGACCATCATCGACAGCGCCGAGCCCTTGTGCCCGCCGAACGGCAGCAAGGCGCCGCCCTCGAGAATCGCCTTGGGGTCGGTGGTCGGCTGGCCCTCGGCATCCACGCCCATGCCTGGCGGCAGTCGCTCGCCCGCCCGCGCGGCGATCTGCACATCGCCATGGGCCATGGCGCTGGTGGCCATGTCGAAGACGATCGGATCATGCCCGGCGCAAGGCGCGGCAAAAGCAATAGGGTTGGTGCCGAACAGCGGCTTGCGCGCACCGTGTGGCACCACGCAGGTCATGCTGTTGACCACGCTCAGGGCCACCAGGCCCTCGTCGGCGAACGGCTCGACATCCGGCCACAGCGCGGCGAAATGGTGCGAGTTATGGATCGCCAGCACCGCGATGCCGGCCGTGCGGGCCTTCTCCACCAGCAGCGGGCGGGCCGCGGCCAGCGCCGGCTGGGCAAAGCCGCCCTTGGCATCGACACGCAAATAGGCCGGCGCAAGGTCAGTCACCTGAGGCTCGGCGCGACCATCGACCCAACCGCTGGCCAAGGTCGAGACATAACCGGGAATACGGAACACCCCATGGCTGTGGGCACCATCACGCTGGGCACTGGCGCAGTTGTGGGCGAGCACGGCGGCCACCGCCGCGCTGCAGCCATGTCGCTCGAAGATCGACTGCAGCAACGCCCGCAGTTCGTTAAAAGGCACGCGCACGACAGGGCCGGTGGAAGGTGAAGACATCTGGAGCTCCTTTCTTGGATTTGGATTCGCTACAGCGCAACTGCACAGACTTTCCCGCCAATGACAGCTATCTGTCAAATATTGACTTGACGACAGAAAACAGCCATTTTGGCTTCCACGCCAGAAATCAACCGGAACCGACCATGAGCCAATCGATCAAGCAACGCCTGGAAAGCAGCCTGCACACCGCTGCCGCCTCGGGCCGCCAGATCGCCAGCTACATGCTCGCCAACCTCCACGAACTGCCGTTCCAGACCTCGGCCAGCATCGCCGCCAAGCTGGGCGTGAGCGAGTCGAGCGTTGGCCGCTTCTGCCGCTCGCTGGGCTACGCGCACCTCAAGGCACTCAAACAAGACCTGCAGAACGACTTGGGCGACGGCCCCTGGCTGGTGGGCGACCGCCTGCAGGCGTTCCGCCAGCAACCCGAGGACGACCAGCGCTCGGGCAGCCTGGAGCTGGAAATGGCCGCGCTGGTACGCGTGCACGAATACAGCCGCGGCGAAGCCTGGCAGCAGGTGGCCCGGCGCCTAGCGGAAAAACCGCGGGTGTTCGTCGCCGGCTTTCAGACCGAGCGCGGCGTGGCCATGTGCATGAGCCATCTGCTGCAATACCTGCGCGACGGCGTGCAACTGGTCGACGGCAGTGCCGGGCACTTCGCCGAGGTGCTGCTGGGGCGCCCCCAGGACTGCGCGCTGGTGGTGTTCGAGGCCCGGCGCTATTCCCGCCATGCCCTGCAGCTGTGCCACAAGGCCCGCGAGCTGGGCATCCCGGTGACCCTGGTCACCGACACCTTCTGTGAATGGGCCGATGCCAACGCCGACGAGGTGTTCCGCATCCCCACCGAATTCAACCTGTTCTGGGAATCCACCGCGACCATGCTGTCGTGGGTGCACCTGATGGTCAACGAGGTCTGCAAGAAGCTCGGGCCGGATGTTGAAAGACGCTTGGAAGCAACTGCCGCTCTACATAACGAGTTCGTCGGCTACACCTCGTGGCCGGCGGGCAAACAACAATAGCAAGAGTGCAACTACCGAGGTGCGAGATGAAAGGAACCATGGCTGTGGTGGGTGCGTGCGCCCTGCTGCTGGCGGCCGGCGCCAGTGCCGAGACCCTGCGTTTTGCCACTGAAGGCGCTTACCCGCCGTTCAACTACGTCGATGCCGACAACCAGCTGCACGGCTTCGACATCGACATCACCCATGCCCTGTGCGAGCAGATGAAAGTCGAGTGCACCCTGGTGGCCCAGGACTGGGAAGGCATCATCCCGGCGCTGATGGCGCGCAAGTACGACGCCGTGGTGGCCTCGATGATCGACACCGAGGAACGGCGCCGCAAGATCGCCTTCACCGACCGCTACTACCGCACCCCGCTGACCGTGGCGGTCGCCAAGGACAGCAAGATCAGCGACGCGCAGACCGACTTCAAGGGCTACACGGTCGGCGCCCAGTCCGCCTCGACCCAGGCGATCTACGCCGAGGACGTGTACGGCAAGGCCGGCGCGGACGTGAAACTGTACCCGACCCTGGACGAGGCCAACGCCGACCTTGCCGCCGGACGCCTGGACGGGGTGATCGCCGACAAGTTCCCGCTGCACGAATGGCTGAACAAGAATGGCAAGGACTGCTGCAAGATCCTCGGCGACGTCGACGGCACCAAGGCCGACGCGGCGATTGCCGTGCGCAAGGATGACGAGGCCCTGCGCGTGCGGCTGAACGAAGCGCTGGCAGCGATCGTGGCCAATGGCACCTACCAGAAGATCGCGAGCAAGTATTTCGCCTTCGATATCTATAACTGATACGAATCCTGGGGCTGCCCGCAGCCCTTTCGCGACACGAGGCCGCCATCCCCCTGGAAGCGGCCTTGCATCGCGATCAGGGCGCTATGCGACCCGCCGACCTCGAGGATGCATCCATGCTCGATCAACTCTCCCTGCTCTCCTTCGCCAGCGGTGGCTGGGGCCAGGCGCTGCTGGCCGGCGCGCTGGTGACCGTGTCGCTGGCCCTGGCCTGCCTGCCCATCGGCCTGCCGCTGGGCCTGCTGGTAGCACTGGCCGCGCGCTCGCGCAAACGCCTGCCGCGGGCCTGGGCCACCACCTTTTCCACTGTGTTCCGCGGCCTGCCGGAACTGCTCACCCTGCTGATCATTTACTACGGCTGCCAGATCGCCGCGCAGAAGATCCTCGCCGCGATGGGCTACCAGGGCGAGGTGCTGATCAACACCTTCCTCGCCGCCATGGTTGCCTTCAGCCTGGTGTTCGCCGCGTTCTCCAGTGAAATCTGGCTGATGGCCTTCAAGACCCTGCCCAAGGGCCAACTGGAGGCCTGCGCGGCCCTGGGCCTGGGCAAGCGCACCGGATTCTTCAAGGTGGTGCTGCCGCAACTGACCCGCATCGCCCTGCCGGGCCTGTCGAACAACTGGTTGAGCCTGCTCAAGGACACCTCGCTGGTCTCGACCATCTCGCTGATCGACCTGATGCGCCAGACCAACCTGGCGGTCAGCGTGACCAAGGAACCGATGCTGTTCTACGGCGTCGCCTGCCTGGTCTACCTGCTGTTCTCGGCGCTGTCGGGCAGGGTCTTCGCCCTGCTGGAGCGACGCAGCAACCGCCATCTGCAAGGAGCCCGCCCATGAGCCCGGAGCAACTGCTGGCCTACGTGCTCGATCCCGACCTGCTGGAGCGCTACGGCGCGCGCTTCGTCGATGGCCTGCTGGTCACCGCCAAGCTGGTGGCGATCTCGTTCACCCTCGGCGCGCTGCTGGGCATGCTCCTGGCCCTGGCGCGGATGTCGCAGCACCTCTTGCTGCAACGCTTGGCCGCCGGCTATGTGTACTTCTTCCGCGGCTCGCCACTGCTGGCCCAGCTGTTCCTGCTGTACTACGGCCTGGGCTCGCTCAAGGGCTTCTGGCAGGACCTGGGGCTGTGGTGGTTCTTCCGCGAGGCTTGGTACTGCGCACTGCTCGCCTTCACCCTCAACACCGCCGCCTACCAGGCCGAAATCTTCCGCGCCAGCCTGATGGCCGTCGCGCCAGGCCAGTACGAGGCCGCCAAGGCCCTGAACCTCAAGCGCTCGACCACCTTCTTCAAGGTGGTGCTGCCGCAGTCGCTGCTGGTGGCCATCGGCCCATTGGGCAATGAGCTGATCATGATGATCAAGGCCAGCGCCATCGCCTCGCTGGTGACGATCTACGACCTGATGGGGGTGACCAAGCTGGCCTTCTCGCGCAGCTTCGACTTCCAGATCTACCTGTGGGCGGCGGTGCTCTACCTGCTGATCGTCGAGGTGGTCCGGCGCACCCTGAAACACCTGGAGGCCCGCCTGGGCCGCCACCTGAACTGATTGAAGGAATTCTTCCATGCATTGCCAGACCATCGTCCTGGGCGCCGGCATCGTCGGCGTCAGCACCGCCCTGCACCTGCAGGCCCGCGGACGCCAGGTGCTCCTCGTCGACCGTGACGAACCGGGCAGCGGCACCAGCCATGGCAACGCCGGGCTGATCGAGCGCTCCAGCGTGATCCCCTACGCCTTCCCGCGCCAGTGGAGTGCCTTGCTGCGCTACGGCCTGAACCGCCAGCCCGATGTGCGCTACAGCCTGACCCACCTGCCCAAGGTCGCGCCCTGGCTGCTCAGCTACTGGCGCCAGTCCGCGCCTGGGCAACTGGCCAAGGCCGCCGCCGACATGCTGCCGCTGGTGCAACGCAGCGTCGAGGAACACGATGCGCTGATCGAGGCCGCCGGCCTGCAAGGACTGGTACAGGCCAAGGGCTGGATCGAGGTGTACCGTGATGCCGCGCTGTTCGAACAGGCCAAAGGCGATCTGAAGGGGCTGGCCCGTTACGGCCTGCAGTACGAGATCCTCGAACGCGAACAACTGCAGGCCCGCGAGCAGCAGCTGGACGGTGGCGTGATCGGCGGCATCCACTGGCTCGACCCGAAGACGGTGAGCAACCCGGGAGGCCTGACCCGTGGCTACGCCGCGCTGTTCGTCCAGCGCGGCGGGCAGTTCCTCCATGGCGACGCGCGCAGCCTGCGCCAGGTCGAGAACGGCTGGCAGTTGGACACGCGTCGCGGCAGCGTGACCGCCGACGACGTGGTGGCCTGTCTCGGCCCGCAGTCGGCCGACCTCTACCAGCGGCTGGGCTACCGCTTTCCACTTGGCATCAAGCGCGGCTACCACATGCATTACGCCACCCGCGACGGCGCCGAGCTGGGTCATTCGATCTGCGACACCCAGGGCGGTTACGTCCTGGCGCCGATGGCCCGTGGCGTGCGCCTGACCACCGGCATCGAATTCGCGGCGAGCGACGCCGCCGCCAACGAGATCCAGCTACGCCGCTGCGAGGCCCTGGCACGCCAGCTGTTCCCGGCCCTGGGTGAGCGCCTGGACGACAAGCCCTGGCTGGGCCGCCGCCCCTGCCTGCCGGACATGCGCCCGGTGATCGGCCCGGCGCCCCTGCACAAGCACCTGTGGTTCAACTTCGGCCATGCCCACCACGGCCTGACCCTGGGGCCGGTCAGCGGCCGCCTGCTGGCGGAACTGATGACCGGCGAACGCCCCTTCACCGACCCTGCGCCCTACAGCGCCGCACGTTTCGACTGAACCTTGAGCGGGAGAACAACAAGATGACCGCCCCCCTGAGCCTTGCCAGCCTGCACCCTGCCCCCGATCCGCGCCCGGAGCTGATCCGCATCGAGGGCCTGAACAAGCACTACGGCGCCTTCCATGTGCTGCATGACATCGACCTGTCGGTGCGCGAGGGCGAACGCATCGTGCTCTGCGGCCCGTCGGGCTCGGGCAAGTCGACGCTGATCCGCTGCATCAATCGCCTGGAGATCGCCCAGCAGGGCAGCATCCGCGTGGCCGGCACCGATCTGGCGAGCAAAGGCCGCCAGGCCGACCAGGTGCGCAGCGAGATCGGCATGGTGTTCCAGCACTTCAACCTGTTCCCGCACATGAGCGTGCTCGACAACTGTCTGCTGGCGCCGATGAGCGTGCGTGGCCTGTCGCGCCGGGAGGCCGAGGAGCGGGCGCGGCTGTACTTGAGCAAGGTCGGCATCGAGAGTCAGGCGCACAAGTACCCCAGCCAGCTGTCCGGCGGCCAGCAGCAGCGGGTGGCGATCGCCCGGGCGCTGTGCATGAAGCCGAGGATCATGCTGTTCGACGAGCCGACCTCGGCGCTCGACCCGGAGATGGTGGCCGAGGTACTGGATGTGCTGGTGCAATTGGCCGGCACCGGTATGACCATGCTCTGCGTCACCCACGAAATGGGTTTCGCCCGGCAAGTGGCTGAACGGGTGCTGTTCCTCGAGGGCGGGAAGATTATCGAGGACAGCCCGCCGGAGGTGTTCTTCGGGCAGCCCAGGACGGCACGGGCACAGGCGTTCTTGAAGCAGATCCTGCATTAACGGTTCATGGTTCTGGGCGCAATAAGCGCCACCCTGTCCGCACCCTCTTGCAAGACTGCGTCGCCGTTCATGCTGATGCAGATCTTGATCTTGATTTTGGTATCCGCATGTTCAACCTCACTGGCAGCTAGCGGCAGCTGCGCCAGCCCAGGCGCCGCCCGTACCTTTGCGACTTCAGGAGGCCTGCGTTCGGCCTCCTGAAGTCGCAATTGGCGGCGCCTGAACTATCGCGCACTTAGAAGCAAGATCAAGATCAAGATCAAGATCAAGATCAAGATCAAGATCAAGATCAAGAAATTTATTGATCAACAATAAACGCTATGGAAACTAACCATCACAACCCGCACCTAAGAAGACCACTGTGAGTCTGCATCCTTCGCAAAAAACAGTTCACCCCACTGGAAATACATAGAGTTCGAGGTAAATGCGGCCACAAGGCCAAGCCCCCCGACGCCCCTGCCAATGACGATCATTGCACCGACGCAAAGACCCAACTGCGTCGTTAAATATTATTGACCAACACCCCCGCCAAACCCTTGTCACCAAAGGCCCCGGCGGCCCCAATCCCCCGTAAAACGGCGCCTGGACAACTCGCCACTCGTTTGACATATCGAACGGCTCTGGCAAGCTATGAGTCAGGCCCCGACCGACATCGCCTGCAAGGCGAGCCGGCAGTGCTCGGGGCTCCAGGTAGCACTCAGGGCCCAGGCCGTGCGCCTGCACAACAACGACAGGCATGACCTGTCTCAAGGTGACATATGTCCAACAGCAACATTGGCAACAAGCAACCCTCCCTGCGCAAACCCGTCGTCCTGATGACCATGGGCAGCCAAGAGCGCAAAGGCCATGACTATCAAGTCATGACCCACAAATACATCACCCCGCTGGTCGAGTTCGCCGGTTGCGTCCCGGTCCTGGTGCCCACCTGCTGCGGCGTCGAAGACCTCGAGACCTACCTGGACATGGCCGACGGCGTCTACCTGACCGGTGCCGGCAGCAACATCGACCCGACCCTCTACGGCCAGGAAAACCAGACCCCCGGCAAGGGCCAGGACAAGGACCGCGACCTGTTCGACATGCCGCTGGTCAAGGCGGCGATCAAGCGCGGCCTGCCGATCTTCGGCATCTGCCGCGGCATGCAGGAAATCAACGTGGCCCTGGGCGGCGACATCTACCAGAAGGTCTATGCCGAACCCGGCTTCAACGACCACCGGGAAAACCCGGATGATCCGGTCGACGTCCAGTACGCCCCGGTGCACAGCGTGAAGATTAAGCCAGGCAGCTGGCTGCGCGAGACCCTCGGCACTGACGAGATCCGCGTCAACTCGCTGCACGGGCAGGGCCTGCGCAACCTGGGTGCCGGCATCGAGCCGATCGCCCATGCCGAAGACGGCCTGGTCGAGGCGATCCACGCCCCGAGCCTCTCGCCCTTCCTGTTCGCGGTGCAGTGGCACCCGGAGTGGCAGGCGGCGAAGAACCCCGACTCGATCAAGATGTTCCAGGCCTTCGGCGACGCCTGCCGCGCCCAGGTCCGCAAGTCCCAGGTCAAGCACCACCAGGCTGCCTGACCCACCGAAGCTTCGTTAGCTTTGATCGCGGGGCGGTGCAATACCGCCCCCGTTTCCCCGGTCACCCTCTGCTGGTCCCAGAACACCTCCCGTGGAAGCGGGCGGCGGGCTTGTGCCTGTCTCCGCGATCTTTTTTTCCTTCCCGCTAATCATACGAGGTTTTCATAGGCCCTGGCGTGCCGTCGACGGCGGCTGGCCCATGACTCGCCGGTACAAGCTGGAAAACGCGCTGGGGCTTTCATAGCCCAGATCCAAGGCGATGGTGGTCACCGCCTCTCCGGTGGCAAGCCGCGTCACCGCAGCCATCAGACAGGCCTGCTGGCGCCACCGGCCAAACGACAGCCCGGTCTGCTCGCGAAAACGCCGGCTGAAGGTACGCGGGCTCCAGTTGAGCTGCGCTGCCCAGGTTTCGCCACGGGTGTGGACCGACGGCTGCGCCAGGAATGCCTGGCACAGGGCCGCCAGGCGCGGCTCAGCTGGCAGCGGCGCGAATAGCGGCAGCGGTTCGGCCTGGCCCAGCTCATGCAGAACCAGACGCAGCAGCAGGCCATCGCGTCCCACCTCGTCATGCAGCGCCGGCACCTCGGCGCTGGCCAGCAACAGCTGGTGCAACAGCGGCCCGACCCGCAGTGCCTCACACACGCTGCTCGGCCTGGGCAGCGCGGTCGGCTCGATGTACAGGCTGCGGGTACTCACCCCGCGCATGCGCACCTGGTGCGGCTTGCCGGGCGGAATCCACACCCCGCTGCCAGGCGGGATGACCCAGGCGCCGTCATCGGTCAGCACCTCCATCAGTCCGCTCATGCCATACAGGAACTGCGCCCGGCGATGGACATGCCTGGGCAGCAAGGTGTCGGGCGGATAGTCGGTGGCAATGGCCAGCACTGCACGGGGGATGGCATCGACCTGGGACAGGGGAACATTGCGCATGAAAGGAGGCTCTGGCCGAAACACGACGATTATTGGCCAGGTTGCGCAAGCCAGCCAAGTGGCTGATCCCTACCCTGACCGCCTCACTCCTGTTCCGAGGCCCACCCCATGCTCTATCCCCTGCTTGGCCTGTTCGGCCTGTGCGCCGGCGTCACCACCTTGCTGTTCGGCTTCGGCGGTGGCTTCTTCGCCGTGCCACTGTTCTATGCCCTGTTGCTGGCCAGCCATGGCGCGGGAACGGCCGTGGCCCAGCACGCCATGCAGATCGCCGTGGCCACCTCGGCCACGGTGATGATCTTCAGCAGTGCCCTGGCCACCTGGCGCCACCACCGCGCGGGCAGCCTGCACTGGGACCTGGTGCGGCCACTGGCGCCGGCCATCGCCCTGGGCGCGCTGCTCGGGGCCTGGGTGGCGCTGTACGTGACCAGCGCCTGGTTGCGCTGGCTGTTCATTACCTACCTGGCGCTGAGCTTGCTGGACGCCTGGCTGCGTCCAGGCTTCGTACACGCTGGCGAACATCACCTGGAGCCACTGGGCAGGGCCGGCGCCACCCTGGTCGGCGTGCCCATAGGCGCACTGGCGGCGTTGCTCGGGGTGGGCGGCAGCGTGATGACCGTACCGTTGATGCGCCGTCGCGGCGCCAGCATGCGCACCGCCACGGCCATGGCCAACCCGCTGTCACTGCCCATGTCCCTGGCGGCCACGCTGGTGTATGCGCTGCTGCCGGCCGGCCAGCCCGACCTGGGCCCGGGCCTGCTGGGTTTCATCGACCTGCGCGCGGCGCTGGTGATGACCGTCGGCGCCTGGCTCGGCATGCACCTGGCCGCGCCCCTGCTCGGGCGCATCTCCGACAGCGTGCACGCCCGCACCTACCTGGCGCTGCTGGCCTGCGTGCTGCTGGTGATGCTGGTCAACGGCCGCTAAGACTGGCGAATGGCCACGGCGACGCGGTAGGCTGCGCCCAGCATTCACCAAGGAAGGCACTGTATGAAGACGTTCGATCGCCTGCTGCTCGCCAGCGGCTTGCTCATCCCCCTCTGGCTGTTGCTGGGCGTTACCCTGACGGCCCTGGCCTACCCCGGCTACGACCACCTGCAGCAAGCCATGAGCCAGCTCGGCGCGGTCGGCGCCCCCACCCACGGGCTGTCGCCGTGGGTCAACAATTTCCCGCTGGCCCTGTTGTTCACACTGTTTGCCTGGGGCCTGGCGCGGCGCTGGCGGTACTCGAAGCTGGCGCGGCTGAGCGCCCTTCTGGTGCTGTTGCATGGCCTGGGCAGCCTGGTGACCGGCGGATTTGCCTGTGACCAGGGCTGCGCGCCGCTGCAGCCATCGGTCTCGCAACAGATGCATAACCTCGGCGGCCTGCTGATGTTCTTCTCGCTGACCCTCGCCAGCATGCTGTGGATCGGCCTGGGCACGCGTCTGGCCCGATCCCCAGGGCTGGCCTGGGGGTCGCTGCTGAGCGCGCTGCTGGCGGTGCTCACTGTCGTATTGATGGCCAAGTCTGTGCACAGCGGTGAATTGTTCGGTCTTTACCAGCGCCTGAACTACGGCGTCGGCGTGCTGTGGATCGCGGCCCTGGCCCTCCAGTCGCTGCGCACGCGCCAGCACGACGGCCTGCAAATGGCCATCGCCTGACGGCAAACTGCTGGCCCCCAGGCGTCGCGAGCGTAGGCAAACTTTGTTTTCTTTCAGATGCTTAGGACAGCAACATGCGAGTGATTCTAGCAACCGTGGCCGGCTGCCTGCTGGCCACCGCCGCCTTCGGCGCCCAGGCCCGGGCATTGAGCCCGAACGATCGCCAGGTGTGCGGCTGGGGTGCGCAGATCGCCGCCGAGGCGCAGCAGGCCAAGCTATCCGGGGTCACCCTTTACGCCACGCGCAAGAAGCTGCAGGTGCGCAAATTTGCCAAGCCATGGATGCGCATGACGGCGTTCGGCATTACCGAGCAGACCTATAACAGCCGGTCGCGGCTCAAGCCCACGGCAATCAAGCAGACGTACTACGAGCAGTGCGTGCAGCATGCTGTAGCAAAAAGATAAATACTTATAGATCAATAGCTTACATAGATTAACTAAACCAGTTTGCGAGACTTAGTTAATGTCATTTCGAGATGGTATTGTCGTGCGCCAGCGTCTCGCTAACTCGATGAGTCAAGACCAAAGGGGACGCCAGGCGTCCCCCATCGGACCATCAGGGCTCCACGGTGCCCGTCGTGTCACCTACTAACGACTCCGCCTTGAGCGGCACAGGTGGCGCCTTGCGCAACTGCGCCACCTGCCCTGCACTCACCCCCGCCGCCTGGTTGCCCCAGCTGCTGCGGATGAAGTTGACCACATCGGCCACCTGCTGGTCCGACAGCCGCCAGCCGAAGCCTGGCATGCTGAAGGTAGAAGGCGCCGTTGCAGTGGCCGGCAAGGTCGCGCCCTCGAGCACGATATGGATCAGCGAGGTGGCGTCCTCGCCCTGCACCACCGGGTTGCCGGCCAGCGCCGGGAACACCCGGGCGTAGCCCTTGCCGTCGGTGCGGTGGCAAGCGGCGCAGTTGTCGACGTAGCGCGCCGCGCCGGTCTTGCCGTCATTCCCCTGCCACAGCGCCTGGGCGACGGCACGGTCCTCGCGAAACGGTTTGTCGTCTGGGTTCACCGGCGGCAAGGTCTTGAGGTAGCGGGCGATGGCGGTCAGGTCGGCGTCGCTCATGTACTGCATGCTGTGCTCGACCACATCGCTCATGCCGCCGAACACCGCGGTGCGCTCGTTGCGCCCGGTCTTGAGGAAGGCGACGATCTGCGCCTCGTCCCAACTGCCCAGGCCATCCTTGTGGTCACCGCGCAGGCTCCTGGCGATCCAGCCCTCGAGGGGCGCGCTGCCGGCCAGGAACGCCGCGCCGTCACCGGCATCCAGGGCTTTTTCCTGCATGGTCAGCGCCCGCGGCGTGTGGCACGCGCCACAATGCCCCAGCCCTTCGACCAGGTAGGCGCCGCGCGCCACCACCGCATCGCGCCCAGCGGCTTCGAACGGCTTGACGGGCGGCGCGAACAACCCGCGCCAGAACGCCAGCGGCCAGCGCACGCTCAGCGGCCAGGGGATGTCGCTGCCCTTGTTTTGCTGCTCCACTGGCTGCACGCCATGCATGAAGTAGGCGTAGAGCGCCTGCATGTCCGGGTCGCTGACCCGGGCGTAGGACGGATACGGCATGGCCGGGTACAGCGTGCTGCCGTCCTTGCCGATGCCCTGGCGCACGGCGCGTTCGAAGTCCTCGTAGCTGTACTGGCCAATACCGCTGGCGTGGGGTGTGATATTGGTCGAGTACAGGGTACCGATGGGCGTTTCCATGGGCAGCCCGCCGGCGAACGGCTTGCCGCCCTTGGCGGTGTGGCAAGCCACGCAGTCGCCAGCGCGGGCCAGGTATTCGCCTTGCCTGACCTGCGCCGGGTCCACCGCGTCGGCGGCCTGCAGCAAGGTACTGGCGCCCAGGCCCAGCATGGCGATGAACAATGTCTTCATATTGGCCTTCCTCACGCCTGCACCAATGGACCGGGGTTCTTCAGGTAGCGCTCGCGGATCGCCCGCGCCGACCAGTAGGTCAGCGCCGCCACCAGGCCGGTGGGGTTGTAGCCCAGGCCCTGGGGGAAGGCCGAGGCGCCGGGCACGAACACGTTGTGCACGTCCCAGCACTGCAGGTAGCGATTGAGCGCGCTGGTATTGGGATCGGTGCCCATGATCGCGCCACCGTTGAGGTGCGTGGTCTGGTAGGTGGAGGCGTCGAAGTGCTGGCCGAACGCTTTCTTGCCCGCGCTGATTGCCTTGGGCCCCATCGCCTCGGCGATCTTGCCCATGCGTTCGACCATGAAGCGGTTCATCTTCACGTCGTTGTCCTTCCAGTCGAAGGTCATGCGCAGCAGAGGCAAGCCGTAGGCATCCTTGTACACCGGGTCCAGGTCAAGGTAGTTGTCGCGGTAGGACTGGTGCGCGCCATGGGCGTCCATCGACAGCATGTGCCGGTAGCTGTCGGCCACCGCGGCCTTCCAGGCACTGCCCCACTTCGGCGTGCCCGGCGGCACCTTGGTGCCAGAGATCGGCTTGGCGCCGGCCTGGTTGACCCAGAACGGAGAACCGCCGACGAAGCCGTGCGGGCCATGGTCAAAGTTGTCGGCGTTGTAGTCATCCACCGCCACGCCGTTGCCGCCGGCGCCGATGAAGGGGTTGGTGTGGTGGCTGTCGCGGTCGAAGAACGCGGTCACGGTAGAGATGTTCTGGTAGGCGAAGTTGCGCCCGACCACCCCCTCATTGCTCACCGGATCATAGGGTTTGCCGATGCCCGAGAGCAGCATCAGGCGTACGTTGTTGTACTGGAACGCGCCGAGGATCACCAGGTCGGCGGGTTGCTCCACCTCGCGACCCTGGCTGTCGACGTAGGTCACACCGGTGGCCAGGCGCTTGTCGGCGGTCAGGTTGACCCGCAGCACATGGGCGTTGTTGCGCAGCTCGAAGTTCGGCACCTGGCGCAGGGCCGGGAGGATGTTCACGTTGGGCGAGGCCTTGGAGTACATGTAGCAGGCATAGCCGCTGCAGTAACCGCAGAAGTTGCACGGTCCCATCTGCGCGCCGTAGGGGTTGGTGTACGGCCCGGAAGTGTTGGCCGACGGCAGGTTGTAGGGGTGGTAGCCGATCTCGCGGGCGGCCTTCTCGAACAACTGCGCCGACACAGTGTTCTTCTGCGCTGCCAGCGGAAAATCGCTGGAGCGGTCGGCGGCGAACGGGTTGCCACCCTTGTCGCGGCCCACCACCTGACCTTTGATCGACCAGGCGGTGCCGGAGGTCCCGAACACCTTCTCGGCAAAATCGAAGTACGGCTCCAGCTCTTCGTAGCTCACGCCGAAGTCCTGGATGGTCATCCCTTCGGGAATGAACCGCTTGCCGTAGCGCTCCTCATAGTGGCTGCGCAGGCGCAGCTCCACCGGGTCGACGCGAAAATGCACGCCGGACCAGTGCAGCCCGGCTCCGCCGGTGCCGGTGCCGGGCAGGAAGGCGCCGAACTGGCGGTACGGCACGGCCACGTCGTTGACGCTGTGGCGCAGGGTCACGGTCTCACGGGAGATGTCCATGAACAGCTTCTTGCGCGAGTTGTAGGTCAACTCGTCCATGGTCTGCGGATAGACGCCGTCCGGGTAGGTATCCCGGGCCGGACCACGCTCCAGCGCCAGCACCTGCAGGCCGGCCTCGGTCAGTTCCTTGGCCATGATCGCCCCGGCCCAGCCGAACCCGACGATGACAACATCAACGCTCTTCATCACTTGGCTCATGGCTCAACCTCGCTCGCCGCTGATGGACACTGACGGGAAGGGATAGCGCTCGTCGCGCTCCACCCAGTCCATGAAGTCGGCGCGGGCGCCGGGGAAGCCGACCAGCTTCCAGCCGGCCAGCCCCTGGTTGCCGCCGTGCAGGGGGTCGCTGAAAAAGCCCTCGCGGGTGTTGAGCCAGAGCATGCCGAGGAAGGTGGCCGCCGGCACCGAGGCAAAGGCCGGCTTGCCGCCGTCCAGGGCCTCGAGCACCTGCTGCTGTTGTTCAGGGCCAAGCTGGGCGAAAGCCTTGCCGAACTGTGCCTGGCACCAGGCGTCGGTTTCGGCGATGCCCAGCCGGTAGATCTCCTGGGGGCTGAGCTTGAGCTGGTAGCCCAATTCGCTGGGCGCGTCGGGGCGGAATGGCCCCTGCATATACCACAGCCCGCCGCTGCCATAGCGGGTGTTGAGCTGACGGTCGATGAACTCGGGCACGCCGGCATCGGCCGCACCGGGGCCAAGGGCGTCGGTGGGGATGAGCACCGCCACGGCGGCGCTGACGAAGGCCCACTCTTGCAGGGTGAAGAAGCTCGGCTGGTAGGCACGCGCCGGGGCCGGTCGGGTCGGTTCGACGGGTGCCGGGGTGGCGCTGTCGGCGAGCACTGCGCCGCCCAGTCCCGTGCCGGCGAGGGTCGCCACCGGGATCAGGGTCAGGGATTGGCGCAGGAACGCCCGGCGCGCCGATTGCACGGAGGCGGGTTGGTCCTTGGACATGAGGATGTCTCTCTGTTGATCAGGTCATACGGAAATCGTCGCCCTTTTCACCGATGAAGTTCCCAGGGCCGCAGATCGAGACAGCGCTGTCTCGGCTAAGCGGCCTTGTTTTGCCAAAAGGGCCGCGGCGCGACCCCGGGATATCGAATCGGGCAAGGGCTGTTGTTATGGCAAAAACGGGGCGAGCGCAGTGCTCGCCCCGCTCATGGGTTTCGCCGCGACCAGGCAAGCGGGTTGACCAGGTTCTGCGGCCGCTCGCCGGCCAGGGCGGCCAGCAGGTTGTCCACCGCGCAGCGGGCCATGGCCTCGCGGGTCTCCTCGGTGGCCGAGCCGATGTGCGGCGTCACCACCAGGTTGTCCAGTTGCAGCAACGGTGAATCAGCCGGCAACGGTTCGCGCACGAACACATCCAGGCCGGCGCCGCGAATGCGTCGCTCGGCCAAGGCCTGGAGCAACGCAGCCTCGTCGAGCACCCGGCCACGGGAGATGTTCACCAGGATCGCCGACGGTTTCATCAGCGCCAGCTGTGGCGCGCCAATCAGGTTCTCGGTCGCGGCGGTCAACGGCAGGCACAGGCAGACGAAATCGGACTCGGCCAGCAATGCTTCCAGGCTGCGATGCGCGGCGGCGAACCGCGTCTCCACCTCGGGCCGCGGCTGGCGGGTGTGGTACAGCACGCGCATGCCAAAACCGGCATGCGCGCGGCGGGCCAGGGCTTCGCCGATGCGGCCCATGCCGACGATGCCCAGGGTCTTGCCCTGCACGTCGCAACCGAACTGCGCCGGCCCGATGCCCGCCTGCCAGTGACCGGCGCGGATCCAGCCGTCGAGTTCGACGACCCGCCGGGCACAGGCCAGGATCAGGGCGAAGCCGGTGTCAGCGGTAGTTTCGGTGAGCACATCGGGGGTGTTGGTCAGCAGCACGCCGCGCTGATTGAAAGCGTCGATGTCGTAGTTGTCGACGCCGACCGAGACGCTGGAGACCACCTCCAGCTGCGGCGCCAGATCAAGCAAGGGGGCGTCCAGGCGCAAACTGGCGCCAAGCAGCCCGTGGGCGCCCGGCAGCGCCGCACGCAACCGGGCGAGGCCGTCAGCACTGGGCGATTCGACCAGGGTGACCTCGGCGTGCGCCTGCAGACGGGCCATGAGCGCGTCGGACAGGCGTTTGTAGAGGACGATGCGTTTCTTCATTGCACGGTACCTATCGGCTGGGCGCCAGGCTTTGCCGGCGTGTCTGTTGCAAGGGATTGAGAACGGCGGTCAGGGCCACGGCCAGCAGCAGCGCCACGCACATGAACAGGTAGGAGGCGCCGGGGCCGCCGGTGGCGCCATTGAGGTAGCCCACCAGCCACGAACCGGAAAACGAGCCCAGCGCGCCCATGCTGTTGATCAGCGCCATGGCGCCCCCGGCGACGTTGGCCGGCAGCAGCTCGGGCACGATGGCGAAGAACGGCCCGTACGGCGCATACATGCAGGCCCCGGCGATCACCAGCAAGGCGTAGGACCACCAGAAATGTTCAGTGCCCAGGCTGTACGAGCCATAGAATGCCAGGGCGGCGATCAGCAGCGGCGGCCAGACAAAGCGCTTGCGCTTCTGCAGGCGGTCCGAGGCCCAGGACACACCGAGCATGGCAACCACCGCCCCCAGGTACGGCACCGCCGACAGCCAGCCGGCGGTGACGATGTCCAGCGTCGCCGCCTGCTTGAGGATCGACGGCAGCCAGAGGACGAAACCGTATACGCCGATGCTCCAGCAGAAGTACTGCAGCGACAGGATCAGCACCGTGGGCGAGCGAAACGCCTCGCGGTAGTTCTTCACCGGCTTGATGCCCTGCTGCTCGGCGTCCAGCGCCTGGCGCAGCGCCGCCTTCTCGCGGGCGTCCAGCCACTTGGCCTGCTCCGGGCGGTCATCCACCAGGCGCCACCAGATGAAGGCCCAGAGAATCGCCGGCGCGCCTTCGATGATGAACATCCAACGCCAGTCGAACTGCTGCACCAGGTAGCCCGAGACCACCGACATCCACAGGATGGTCACCGGGTTGCCGAGGATCAGGAAAGTGTTGGCCCGCGAGCGTTCGGCGCGGGTGAACCAGTGGCAAAGGTAAATGAGCATGGCCGGCATCACCGCCGCCTCCACCACGCCCAGCAGGAAGCGGATGACGATCAGCAAATAGACGTCGTGGACCACGCCGGTCAGGGTCGCCAGGCCGCCCCAGAGGATCAGGCTGGCGAAGATCAGCTTCTTCACGCTGCGTTTTTGCGCGTAAAGGGCGCCCGGCACCTGGAAGAAGAAGTAGCCAAGGAAGAACAGCGCGCCGAGCAGCGACGACAGCGCCGGGGTGATCTTCAGGTCGTCGGCCATGCCCGAGGCCGCGGCAAAGCCATAGTTGGCCCGGTCGAGGTAGGCCAGGCTGTAGGTGATGAAGACGATGGGCATGATGTACCACCAGCGTCTGGGAGCGAGTCGATCAAGCTGCATGGGGAATTCTCCTGGTCTTGTTGTTCTTGTCACATCAGGTGCCGGACGGTCCGGCGATTCAGCGTGGTTGGATCGAAGCGTTTTCGTGCAGGTCCAGTTCGTGGCGTTGCGGCAGGCCTTCCATGTCGCCTCGGCTCTGCACCGCCCGGCTGCCGCACCAATTGCCCCTGGCCACTGCCCGGCGCAACGGCAGGCCCTCGAGCAAGGCGCTGATCACGCCAACGGCGAAGGCGTCGCCCGCGCCCACGGTGTCGACCACCCGGGCCACCGGAAAACCCGGGACCACCCCATGTTCACCCTTGGCGTCGCGCCAGTAGGCACCTTCGGCACCGAGCTTGATGGCCACGCATTGCACGCCTTGCTCCAGGTAGAACTCGGCGATGCCCTGCGGCGACTGGCGGCCGCTCAGCAGGCGCCCCTCCTCAAGCCCCGGCAGGACCCAGTCGGCCTTGAACGCAAGTGCATTTATCTCGCGCACCATGGTCTGGCGGTCCGGCCACAGCGAGGGGCGCAGGTTGGGGTCGAAGGAAATGCTGCGGCCATGGGCGCGCATGTCGTCCAACAACTGGTGGCAGAGCGCGCGGCAGCTGCCGGACAGGGCCGGCGGGATGCCGGTGGCATGCAGGTGTCGGGCCTCCAGCAACGCCGGTTGCAGCTGGGTCGGCGACAGCCGGCTGGCCGCCGAGCCACGGCGGAAATACTCGACTTTCGGATCGCCGCCATCGTCGCAGCGTTCCTTGAGCTGGAACCCGGTGGGGTGCTCGTCATCGATCTCGACGCTCGAGCAGTCCAGCCCTTCCTGGCGCAGGGTGTCGAGCACGAAGGCACCGAGCGAATCATTGCCGACCCGGCTCAGCCAGCGCACCCCCAGACCCAGACGTGCCAGGCCGATGGCCACGTTGCTGTCGGCACCGGCGATGCGCTTGCCGAATCCCTCGACTTGGGCCAGCTCTCCAGGCTGCGCGGCCACGAACATGGCCATGGTTTCACCGAAACACAGGACGTCGTGCTCAGCCATGGCACACCTGCCCTTCCAGCTGCGCCAGTTGCGCGACCTGCCGCGCGGTCAGCGCCAACAGGTCGTCGCCGGCCAGGGGGTACTCGATGGCCCGCGGCAGGTCTGGGGCGAAATGCGTCATCAGTTCGCGCCACTGCACCAGGTCGAGCGCCTGGGGCACGACCGCGACCAGGCGCCCGTCGGCTCGCCGGGCGACAGCCTTGCAGTGTACGTAACGCACCCAGCGGCCCAGCAGTTGCGCCGCCAGCAGCGGCGATTCGTCGTGCCAGTACCAGTTGCCGATATCGAAGGTCATGCCCGGCGCCACGCCCTGCGCCTGCGCTTCGCGGAAGAATCTTTCCAGGGTTTGCAGCCGTCCGCCGTAGGGCGTCTGGTCGTTTTCCACGTACAGCGCCGTCTTGTGCCCCAGTAATGGCGCCAGGGCCTGCAGGTCGCAACCCGTCTGGTAATGCCCCAGCGATACCTTAAGCGCCACCGCGCCGATCTCGCTTGCCCGTTGCAAACGTTGGGCGATGGCCGGCTCCAGACTGCCATCCTCGCGCCATAGCTCCAGTGGCGTGGAGTAAAGGCTCTGCAGGCCATGCTCGGCGGCCAGGTTGGCCAGGGTAGCGGCATCGGGCGCGGCATCGAACAGTTCCTCGCGCCATTCCACCCGCCGCGCACCGGCGGCGGCCAGCAGCGGCAGATAGCTGGCCTGGCCCAGGCGCCGCACGACATCGGCACCGAAACTCGACAAGCTGATGGAGACAATGGGCGTTTGCATGTGTGTGGTCCTTGTTCTTGTGGATGAAACCGGTTTCATTTTTCGTCAGCAGCAACGGCGTCAAGGACGCCGTCATGCTTGTGATCGGGTGGAGCCTCGCGGGATCAGTTCGGCTTGCAAATCCAGGCGCCGTGCCGGCGAACCGCTGCCTTGCAGGCGCTCCAGCAGGCACTGGAACGCTGCGGCACCGATCCGCCCGGTGGGCTGGGCCAGGGCGGTGATGCCGCTGCCTACCAGCGGGTACCAGTCCAGTTCGTCCAGCGCCAGCAGGCCCACATCCTGGAACAGCGTCCCGCCGCGGGCGTGCAGCACGCTTACCACTTCCAGGGTGGCAACGCCGTTGCAGGTGAACAGCGCCTGCGGGCCGTGCCCTGCCCCGGCCATGAAGCTGCCCAGTTGCTCCGGCAGGTCCACGCCCACCTCCAGCACCTGCCCACGCAGGCCAGGGCGCCGGGCGATGGAAGCCTGGAAGGCATCGACCCGCTCCTGGCGGGAGCTGGTGCCGTCGAGCGGCTCGGTCACGGCGAGGATGTCGCGATAACCGCAGCGTTGCAGGTGATCGAGGGCCTGTTCGACGGCGTCGCTGTTGTCCAGCCCTACCAGGTCGACCGCCAGGCCGGCCAGTTGCCGGTCGACCAACACCATCGGCAAGTCACGGGCCAGCTTCGCCAATTCATCGGCGCGGTGGCCGAGGGTGTTCACGATCAGGCCGTCGACGTTGTACGACTGCAGGGCCTGCAGGTGATTGCGTTCCTGGTCGTCATCGTAGTCTGTGTTGCACACCACCAGGCTGTAGCCGTGCTGGCGGCAGGCTGTCTCGACGCCGTGCATCACCGCCACCGAGTAGGGGTTGCGGATATCCGCCAGGAGCATGCCGATCAGCCCGGTGCGGCCGCGCTTGAGGGCGCTGGCCATGCGGTTGGGGCGGTAGCCGAGGCGTTCGACGACGGCCTCGATGCGTTGCGCGGTGGCTTCGGCGAGCAGTTGCCTGTCTTCGCCCATGTAGCGCGAGACCGTCGCCTTGGAAACGCCGGCGGCCTTGGCGACCTCGCTGATGGTGACCCGCCCGCGGACGGGAGCTGGCTCTTTGTTCACCCTGTTTCCTTCTTGTTTGCGCTTTTGCAGGGTTGATGAAAACGGTTTCAATCAAATCAGGGATGGGGGGTGGCGTCAAGTGACGGGCTTTCTGCCAAAGCGGGGGGATTCAGTGCCAAAGGCTTGTCCTGCCGGTGTCGATGGGGGGCTTCAGGGTTATGGTGGTTTTCTGGAGTTCGTTAACCCTGCCTTGGAGATGGCCATGACCGCACTGTTTCGGATCAGTCTATTTTTGATGCTTGCTGGTATGGGGATGGGGGATATCGTGGTGGCCAGTTTGGGGTTGGTCGGGTTGTGTGGGAGGGCTGTGGTGCTCAGTGTTCGGCAGGATGAGGGTGAGGGGCGGAAGGTTGGGGAGTCGGAGTTTATTGCCTGAAAGGTTTGGTTCTGGTTCTGTTCTGGTTATGGGATTACTGTTTTGATATTTTTGGAAGTGTCAGATTTTTTGTGTGCGGGCCGGTAACGGCCTGCCGTCAGGCAGGCCCTGACTTTCACCAGGTCGGCCTGATGAACCGATCTCCGTACA
>NZ_JBLIYX010000029.1:0-38315 GCF_057480955.1 Pseudomonas sp. P65(2024) | reverse complement strand
GATGCTGATAATCTTGGCGACTATCAGTCCGTACTCACAAGCACCCACACGAATTGCTTGATTCAATTTGTTAAAGAGCGTTTGGCTGAGAGCGTTTCGCCTCAACCGAGGCGCGCATTCTACGCTTTCCTCATTTACTGTCAAGCGTTGTTTTGAAGTTTTTTCGAAGCTGCTTTTTGCAAAACACCTTCAACCTCAACAACTTACCGCTTGCCTCGTAGCGTTCAACGCTGCGAGGAGGCGAATAATACGCGGTTTGATTTCAGAGTCAACACCTTGATCTGAAAAAACTTTCGATCGCCATCCGGCGGCCGCTCGGCAACTATTCGATGCGGTTGCCGCTCTGTAGAGAAACACGCAAGCGGAGCGGCTGCCATGAGCGATGCACAGAACGAGAAGACCCCGGGGCTGTCGCCGGACGAAGAGCAGGAAGTCAGCCACAACCAACCGCCCCGGGCGGCGGTGCTGCACGAGATCATCCGCGCCCAGGGTGACCACGAACTGGAACGCACGCTCGCCGCCTTGTGGTGGTCAGCGCTGGCGGCTGGCCTGACCATGGGCCTGTCGTTGATGGCCATGGGACTGTTCTACGCCCGCCTGCCCGAAGGCGACAGCGCCCAGGTAATCGCCAGCCTGGGCTACAGCGCAGGCTTCCTGGCGGTGATCCTCGCCCGCCAGCAACTGTTCACCGAAAACACCCTGACCGCCGTGCTGCCACTGATGACCACCCCCACCCTCACCAACCTGGGCCGCCTGCTGCGCCTGTGGACCGTCGTCCTGCTCGGCAACCTGGCCGGCACGCTGCTGGTAGCCTGGGTGATGCTCGAACTGCCGATATTCGACAGCAAGACCGATGTCGCCTTCCTGGATGTGGGCCGCAAGGTGATGGAGAACGGCATCGGCCAGATGTTCGCCAAGGGCATCGTCTCAGGCTGGATGATCGCCACCATGGTCTGGATGATCCCGTCCATGGAGCACGCCAAGATCTGGATCATCCTGATGATCACCTACCTGATGGCCCTGGGCGACTTCACGCATATAGTAGTGGGCTCGGTCGAGGTCTCTTACCTGGTCTGGGCCGGCGAGCAGAGCTGGAGCGCCTTCTGGCTCGACTTCGCCCTGCCCACCCTGGCCGGCAACATCATTGGCGGCAGTTTCATCTTCGCCTTGATCAGCCATGCCCAAGTGCGCAGCGACAGCGGCAAGCCGCCCTCGAAACTGTTGAAGCACGACAAACAGGCCAGGAACTAGCGCGCGGCAACCGCCCGCTCGGACGCCCTGCCCCGCTGCGGCAATGGCCGCGGCCGCCACCAGTTCTGCCCCGGATGCGGCGAGTCGAGGCTGACCCGTTCGCCCATCTGTGGCGTGCTCAGCTCTACCTGGGCGGCATTGGCCAGTGTCAGGATACGCTCGAAGGGCTCCTGCCAGCTGTGGATCGACAGGTCGAAGGTGCCGTTGTGAATAGGCAGCAGCCAACGGCCCTTCAGGTCCAGGTGCGCCTGCAGGGTCTGCTCCGGCTGCATATGCACACTGGGCCAGGCGACGTTGTAGGCGCCGGTCTCCATCAAGGTCACGTCGAAGGGCCCGTAGCGCTCGCCGATCTCGCGAAAGCCGGCGAAGTAACCAGTATCACCGCTGAAGAACAGCCGCAGCCCTTCGTCGATCATCACCCAGGACGCCCACAGTCTGTGGTTGCTGTCGAACAACCCACGTCCGGAAAAGTGCTGCGCCGGCGTGGCGGCGAAGCGCACGCCTTCGACTTCGGTTTCCTGCCACCAGTCCAGTTGCCGCACCTTGGCCGGCGGCACGCCCCACTCGATGAGCAGGTCGCCTACTCCCAGCGGTGCGAGAAAGTGCTCGGTGCGCGGCGCCAACCGGCGGATGGCCTGCTCGTCGAGGTGGTCGAAATGATCATGGGACAGGATCACCGCAGTCAGCGGCGGCAGATCGTCGAGCGCCAACGGCGGCGCATGGAAGCGCAGCGGCCCGGCCCACTGCACCGGTGAGGCGCGCTCGGCGAACACCGGGTCGGTAATGAAGAAGCGCCCGCGCAGCTTGAGCAGTACCGTGGAGTGGCCAAGACGCCACAAGCTATGGTCCGGCGCGTCGGCCACCTGCTGGCGGGTCATCGTCTGCAGGCTCAGCGCAGCATCTGGCCGGGTTTGCGGCGGCTTGCGCAGCAGCAGGTACTTGACGCCGATGCGCAGCTTCTTGAGCACGCCATCCCTGGGCAGCTCGACCTGGTTGTGAAAGCGTCCGTCCCGGTGCGGTGCCGGCTCGCCGGCGGGGGTAGCCATGGGGACCATGAGCAGCAGCACTCCACAAAAGAAGAAGGCCTTCATAGTACTCCACAGGGTCGGATCAACCGTGAAATGGCTTGTAAGGTCATTTTTCGCCGATGAACGATTGTTCAACAATATTCACACGACTTATGCGATAAACGGCGCCCCACAGAAGAACGACAACCATGATCGATAACCGCAGCGGCAAGGGGCTCTCTTTCGTCAGGCGCATCTACCTGCCGCGCATCATCGGCCTGGGGATCGGCCTGTTCAGCGTAATGGCCGCCATCGCCCCGCTGAACCCGCCGCAGTGGGCCTGGGCCCTGCTGCTGTTCAATGGCCTGCTCTGGCCTCATGTGGCCTACCAATGGGCCCTGCGCTCGGCCACGCCTTACCAGGCCGAACAGCGCAACATCCTGCTGGACTCCTTTATGGGCGGGTTCTGGACCGCGGCGATGCATTTCAACCCGCTGCCCACGGTGACCATCCTGTCGATGATGACCATGAACAACGTCGCCGCCGGCGGCAAACGGGTGCTGCTGCGCGGTCTGCTGGCTCAACTGGGCGGCATGCTGCTGGCCAGCGCCCTGCTCGGTACCGGCCTGCAGCCCCAGGCCACGCAACTGCAGGTGCTTGCCTGCCTGCCGATGCTCACCCTCTACCCCTTGGCCCTGGGTTGGGTGTGCTACCAGTTGGCGATCAAGCTGGCCGAGCACAAGCGCCGCCTAAGCGCCCTGAGCCGCACCGACAGCCTTACCGGCCTGCTCAACCATGGCTCGTGGAAGGACCTGCTGCTGCTCAAGTTCCAGATCTGCCAGCAACAGCAGCTGCCGGCGGTAGTCGCCCTGATCGACATCGACCACTTCAAGACCATCAACGACACCTACGGCCATGTGGTCGGCGACTGCGTGCTGCGCCAGCTCAGCCAGGAACTGCGGCGCAACCTGCGCGAGGACGACCTGGCCGGGCGCTACGGCGGTGACGAGTTCTGCGTGATCCTCCCCGGCGCCCACGAAGCCCAGGCGTGCCAGGCCATGGAGCGCCTGCGCGAGCGCGTCGGCGCCTACCGCAACCCGCAACTGCCGGGCCTGCGCATCAGCCTGAGCATCGGCCTGGCGGACTTTCGCACCACCCTCGCCTCGCCCGAACATTGGCTGGAACAGGCCGACAAGGCCCTGTACGCCGCCAAGCACCAGGGGCGCGACCAGGTCAATTTCGCCCGCGGCGAGGCCGCCCTGCTCAAGCTGGCCTATCCTGACTGAACCTTCGCCCAGGCCCCGGGCGCAGACAGCAGTTGAAGGAGTCGCCCGTACATGGACAGGAACGTCGACCTTTCATCCTCCAGCCCCACTTCGCGCCTGCAGGTGCGCAGGCTGGTAGGCGCGTTCTGCGCTCTGTTCGGCCTCGCCTGCGTGTTCACCCTGGTGGCGCTGTTCAACATCGCCGCCACGCTGGACCGCCAGGCGCTTGAGCAGAGCACCTTCCAGGCTACCCAGGCACTGGAGCAGCGGCTGGTGGCGTCGCGCCAGTTCCTCTCCAGCTACGCCGTCTGGGACGCTGCCTACGAACATCTGGTAGGCAAGGTCGACTGGCAGTGGGCGTATGACGAGAAGAACGTCGGTGAGTCGCTGTACAGCGCCAGCGGCTACGAAGGCGTGTTCGTGATCGAGGATGACCGCACCACCTATGCCCTGTTCAAGGGCAAGCCCACCGACTCACCGGCCAGCGCCCATATCGACAGTCCCCTGGCGCCGATCACCGACGCGGCGCGCAAGGCGGCCCCGGCCCGCGAGCAGGTGGCCCACTTCGTGCGCTTCAACGGCTGGCCCGCGGTGCTCAGCGCGGCGGCGGTGCGCCCGGACAAAGAGGTGACCGAGGCGGATGTGCGCCAGGCGCCGGTGATGGTGTTTATCGACCAACTGACCGAGGCCAAGCTCGCCGTGCTGGGCAAGGGTGCGGGCCTGACCGGCATGCGCCTGGAGAAAAATGGCGCCGCCCAGACCGGACAACCGCACATCGCCCTGGAGGAAACCGGCTATTACCTGGCCTGGAACACGCCGCTACCGGGTCGCCAGTTGCTCCACGCTTTCCTGCCGCCGCTGCTGGCGGTGCTGCTGGTGCTCGGCCTGGTGCTCCTGTACCTGTTCCGCCATGCCCTGCGCAGCTCCCGCGCCATCGACGACAGCCTGCTGCGCCTGCAGCAAAGCAACCGCGCCCTGGAGGCCAGCGAGCAGCGCTTTCGCGCAGTGGCCGAGGCCGCGTCGGACTGGATCTGGGAAACCGACCGCCAGCACCGCCTGACCTACCTGTCGCAGCGCTTCGTCAGCGTTACCGGCTACCGGCTCGAGGACTGGATAGGCCAGCCGCTAAACCAGCTGCTGGCCTGCGACACCACGCCCCTGCTGCCGTGGCTCGACAGCCAGGCCGACGACAACCCGCAGCAACTGGCCAACCTGCGCTGCAACTACGATGACGCCAGCGGGCAGAACCGCTACTGCCGCGTTTCGGCGCGCTCGATCGTCTACGAGGGCAAGCTCGCCGGCTTTCGCGGCACCGCCAGCGATATCACTGACGAAGTCGCCGCCCATGCCCGCATCCAGCACCTGTCGATGCACGATGCCCTGACTGGCCTTGCCAACCGCAACAAGCTGTCACGCCACCTTGAGCATGCGCTGTTGCGCGGCAGCGATTCACCGCCGCTGACCTTGCTGCTGCTCGACCTGGACAGTTTCAAGCCGATCAACGATTCCCTTGGCCACCCGGCCGGCGACGCGGTGTTGCAGGAGGTGGCCGGTCGCCTGCGCGACACCACCCGCGAAAATGACCTGGTGGCTCGCCTGGGCGGCGACGAGTTCGTCCTGGTGCTGCATGGCCTGGACAATCGCAGCGAGATCGATCGTTTCTGCGCCCGCCTGCTCGAGTTGCTGCAGCAACCTATAATCTACGAGGGACAACAGTTGCATATCGGCGCCAGCATTGGCATCGCCCAGACCCGAATCCAGGGCTACGATGCCGGTGAGTTGATCCGCTACGCCGACATTGCGCTGTACCAGGCCAAAGCCGACGGCAAGAATACCTGGCGTTACTTCTCGCCAGAGATGAACCAGCAGATCCAGTACCGCCGACAACTGGAAAACGACCTGCGCCGGGCGATCAAGCAGCACGAGTTCGTCCTGCACTATCAGCCACGCTATCGCCTGTACGACCTGCGCATCGTCTCGGTGGAGGCCCTGCTGCGCTGGCAGCACCCCGAGGAGGGCCTGCTCGGGCCGGACACCTTCATTCCCCTGGCCGAGCAGAGCGACCTGATCGTGCCCCTTGGTCGCTGGGTGCTGGCCGAGGCCTGCCGCAATGCCCGCGACTGGCCCGACGAACTGCTGGTCTCGGTCAACCTGTCGCCGGCGCAGTTCTCCCGCAGCGATGTGGTCGCCGATGTGCGCCAGGTACTGCTGGACACCGGCTTCCCGGCCCAGCGCCTGGAACTGGAGATCACCGAGAACGTGATGCTCAACGACATCGAGGGCGCCCTGGGCACCATGCTCGCGCTCAAGGAGCTGGGCGTGCGCCTGAACATGGACGACTTCGGCACCGGTTACTCGTCGCTGGGTTACCTGCGCACCTACCCCTTCGACAGCATCAAGATCGACAAGCGCTTCATCGCCGGGCTCAGCAGCCAGAGCGGCAACGACCGGGCAGTGGTGCAGGCCATCATCAACCTGGGCAAGGCCATGGGGCTGACGGTCACCGCCGAGGGGGTGGAGACCGAGCAGCAGTTGCAGGCGCTGGACAGGGAGCAGTGCCATGAGGTCCAGGGCTACTACCTGAGCAAGCCGGTGGACCGGGCGGGTTTCGAGGCGCTGCTGGCGGGCCGCGAGGTGCGCCAGCAGGATGTGTCCTGACTCCCTCTTGATGCATGCCTTCAGCGCAGGCTGCGTTCAGCCACGATCTCCGGCAGGTCGGTGCGCTTGAGGTAGATGCGCAGCGACTCGCCGATGTTCAGCCGATCGTCCACATGCTGCTCCAGCAGCAAGGCCAGGCGCTCCCGGCACAATGCCATGCGCGTGTCGGCCTCGGGGCGCCAGACGAACTCGTTGCAGGGGGTGATGCTGTCGTCGGCGACGTCCATGCCGAACGAATCTTCGGAAAACCGCACGATATGAATGCCGCGCTTGCCGTGGAAACCGACAAAGCCCTTGAGCTGGTCGGCGGCGTCGCAGATGTCCTGGGAAGTGATGGCCATGGCGTAACCTCGCAAAATTCGGAAGTGACGCACGCAGGGAACGGTCACCTCTGGCGGGCGACGCGCAGGTACCAGCCTAACGCAACTGCGGGAACCTTCGCCACGCATTCTCACCCTTCCCGTTTCAGCCGGTTGGCGCCGCCACCGGGTCGACCTGCGACGCCAGCAGCGCCGCCAGCCAGTTCATGAACGCCTGGACTCGGCGCGGCACATGGCGCTGCCGGGCATACAGCAGCGACACCGGCATGGCCCGCGCCTGCCAGGGCTCGAGCAGCGATATCAGCTCTCCATTGCGCAGGTGTTCATCGACGCCCACCGCCGGTACCTGGATCAGCCCGAGCCCTGCCAGGCAGGCGGCGGAATAGGCTTCGGCATTGTTCACCGTGACCACGCCGGCCATGGCCTGAAAGCGCAGCTCGCCCTCCTGCACGTATTCGAACCCGGCGCTGCGGGCACCGAGGTTGCGCACGTAGTGGACCAACCGATGGCCGGCCAGATCCTGCAGGTTCCGTGGCACGCCGTGACGCTCGAGGTAGGCGGGGCTGGCACAGTTGCGCATGCTCAGTCGCCCCACCGGGCGGGCAACCACGTCCAGTTCGCTGAGCGCGCCGATGCGCATCACGCAGTCGAAGCCTTCGCGCAGCAGGTCGACCTGGCGGTCGGTGCAACTAAGCTCCACTTCCAGGCGCGGGAAACGCTCGAGAAACCCTGGCAGCGCCGGCACAATCAGCCGCCGCGCCATCATGGTCGGCAGGTCGATGCGCAGGCGCCCGGTCAGCTCGGCATCGTCGGCGCTGAACAGGCTTTCGATCTCGTCCATGCCCGACAGCAGGTCCTTGCTGCGCTCGTAGAGCAAGGCGCCGTCCTGGGTGGTCTGCACCCGCCGCGTGGTGCGGTTGAACAGGCGCGTGCCGAGCAACCGTTCCAGCGCCCGCACCTGCTCGGAGACGGTCGAACGCGGCAGGCCCAGGCTTTCGCCGGCCAGGGTGAAACTGCTCAGTTCGCTGACCCTGACAAAAGTGCGCAACAGCTCCAGCTTGTTCATGACGGGCTCCGATTGTCCATTCAATACGAACAGTATTTCCGGAATCCGTGGATTTAACAGCCATCAACCGATCAATAACCTGTCATTCACCCCCCCCAACGAGGTAACCGACATGACTCGCAAGATCGCACTGATCACCGGCGCCAGCCGCGGCCTGGGCAAGAACACCGCCGAACACCTGGCCGCTCGCGGAATCGACATCATCGGCACCTACCACAGCAAGGCCGACGAGGCCCACGCCGTGGCCGCCTCGCTCGAACAGGCCGGCGTGCGCGCCGCCATGCTGCAACTGGATGTCAGCGACAGCGCCAGCTTTGCCGCCTTCGCCGAGCGCCTGGGCGACACCCTCGAACAGCAGTTTGGCCGCCGCCAGCTGGACTTCCTGGTGAACAACGCCGGCATCGGCCTGAACGTGCCGTTCAGCGAGACCAGCGAAGTGCAATTCGACCAGTTGCTGAACATCCAGCTCAAGGGGCCGTTCTTCCTCTCCCAGCGCCTGCTGCCGCTGCTGGCCGACGGCGGGCGCATCGTCAACATCTCCACCGGCCTGACCCGCTTCGCCCTGCCCGGCTACGCCGCCTATGCGGCCATGAAGGGCGCCATGGAAGTGCTGACCCGCTACCAGGCCAAGGAGCTGGGGGCGCGCGGTATTCGCGTGAACATTCTCGCGCCGGGCGCCATCGAGACCGACTTCGGCGGTGGCGTGGTGCGCGACAACCAGCAGGTTAACGACTACATCGCCAGCAACACGGCACTGGGACGCGTCGGCCTACCCGACGATATCGGTGCGGCCATCGCCCTGTTGCTGGAGGACGGCAATGGCTGGATCACGGGGCAGCGGCTGGAGGTGTCAGGGGGGATGTTTCTCTAGGCATGTGGCAGATTGACTGGCTTGTTACGCGGTTCCCTGTAGGCCTTGTGTCGCGAAGCGGCCCCAGGATCTTGGGTATGTTTCAAGATTGTCGGGGCTGCTTCGCAGCCCTTTCGCGACACAAGGCCGCTCCCACAGGGATCGCGCCAGATTCTAAAAATTGAGCAAGACAGTTGCTCCCACAATCCTGGTCGTTCAAGCGCGGCTCAGGGCCTGATGCAGCGCTGCCACGGCGGGTAGTGCCAAGGCCTCATGGGACATGCACAATCCGACCCGACGGCGCAGCGTCAGGCCGCTGCCCGGCTGCCAGTAGACGCCCGGGCAACGCTCGACCAGCGACTGCGGCAACCAGGCCGCGCCCTGCCCGGCGGCGACCATGGCCAGGACCCGTTGCAACGAACCGGCCTGGCCGACCTGCTCCCCCCCGTCATACAAGCCCATCAAGCGTTGGTGCGACGGGTGCTGCGGGCAGGTGATCCAGCGTCCGTCCGGCTGGCTGCCGGTGGCCATCACCCGCACGAACGCTTCCTCCCACAGCGGCAGGAACAGTTCGTCCTCACAGCGCTGAGACTCGTCCGCCAGGCGTGCATCACCGTCGCAGCCCTCCAGCAGGGTCAACTGCAAGCCCGCCACCGCCTGGCTGGCCAGACGCACGCAGGCCTCGACCTGGGCCGGTGCGATGTCGGCCTCGATGCCCAGCGCCAACGGCACCCGCTCCTGCCCCTGACGAAACCGCAGGCGCAGGGCCTCGGCCTCGGCCACCATGCGGCAGGCCTGGGGATAGAGCTCGCGGGCCTGCTCGCTGACTTCGACCCCACGGGCTTGGCGCAGGAACAATTCGGCGCCCAGCTCCTCTTCCAGCTGGCGAATGGTCACCGACAAAGTCGGCTGGGCCACGCACAAACGCTGGGCGGCTACCGTGATGTTGCGCGCTTCGAAGACGGCGATAAATGCCTTGAGGTGACGAATATCCATAGATAGAACCGATGCCAGCCAGAGAAATAAGCCGTTTTTCATGGCCGCAGACGCAATCTAGAATCCTGGCCATCGAAAGCGATTATGCCTGGGAGGCAACCATGAACAAACCCTTGATCATTGTCACTGGCGCCAGCTCCGGTATCGGCGCCGCCACCGCCCAGCGATTCTCCGCTGCGGGTCATCCACTGCTGCTGATCGCCCGACGCCTGGAACGCCTCGAGGCGCTGGCGCTTCCCGATTGCCTGTGCCGCGCCGTGGATATCCGCGACCGGGCGGCGCTGGTGGCTGCCGTGGCCGAGGCCGAAGCGCTGTACGGCCCGGCCGATGCCCTGGTGAACAACGCCGGGGTGATGCTGCTGGGGCAGGTGCACGAGCAGGATCCGGAGCAGTGGGAGCGCATGTTCGACATCAACGTCAAGGGATTGCTCAACGGCGTGCAGGCGCTGGTCGGCGGGATGATCGAGCGGCGCCACGGCACGCTGATCAACGTCAGTTCCGTGGCCGGGCGCAAGACCTTCCCCAACCATGTGGCCTATGTGGGCAGCAAGTTCGCCGTGCACGGGCTGTCGGAGAACCTGCGCGAAGAGTTGGCGCCGCATAATGTGCGGGTGGTGACCATCGCCCCGGGCGCGGTGGAGACCGAGCTGCTCGGGCACACCACCGACGAGGGTATCAAGCGCGACTACGAAGCGTGGAAGGCCAATGATATGGGCGGCGTGGTACTGAGCGCCGAGGATGTCGCCGGGGCGATCGTCTGGGCCTACCAGCAGCCGCAGCAGGTTTGCATTCGCGAGATCGTGCTGGCGGCGACCGCTCAACAACCCTGAGATGAATGCGCCCCGTACGTCGGCAAGCCCCGTCCCGCGATGAAAATCCAGGCAAAAAAATGGGCGACCGAAGTCGCCCTAAATGCCTTGCGTGCTCATGGATCGGGAAGGATCAGCGCTGATTACGCTTTTTCGAGTCCTTCCAGATGAAAATGCCCAGACCGGCGAAGAACGCCAACATCAACCCGACCGTTACCACACCGGCGATAACCACGTTGTCGAAGAACATGTCGGCCCCTCCCTTGATGTGCCGTCATCCGATGGGTGCAAGGTAACCAATGCCGGGAGGGGGAAAATTGACCGGAGTCAATGGCGCCCGGAGCCGGGCGCGCGAGGCGGGTGCAGGGTTGACCTGCATCAAGTTTCAGCGCTTCTTGGGTTTGCCCTTGGGCTTTTTCTTCTTGGCCTGGGCCAGCGGCATGGCCTGTTCGAAGGCCTGGCGCATGTCGTTCAGGCGCTTGTCGTTGAGGTCGTGGATGCGTTTGGCGCGTTCGGCGCCGAAATCGATCAGGTTGTCTTGGCTCATGGCGGGCTCGACGGACAGCAGAGGCCTTTATGATGAAGGCAAGCGGCAGTGCTGACTAGTCAGACTTCGATATCCACCAGCAACCCCTGGCGCGTGCGCTCGCCCATCGGCGCCACCGGCACGGTGTTGTCGGCGTTGAGCTCTTCGCCCGGCACGGCCTCGTACCGATCGCCTTCAGCCTGCTTGCGCCTTTTTTGCTGACGGCGTTGCTCGTCGCGCAGCAGCAGGGCCTGCTCTTGGGGATCACGATGATTCTTCAGGTCAATGGTGCCATCGCTGGAGGTCGGCTGCGTGGGTACCACCGGCGCAATGGTCGGCGGTGGCTTGACCGGGTCGTGTTGCGAGGTCACGGGGGCGGCACTGAGCGGGATGATCGGCGGCAGCATGGTGGGTCTCCTGTAGCCTGGTTGTCGGCTGGTGGTGCGCCGCCTTGAATGCCTGCGGTCAAAGGTGTGCGGCGTGTCACAGCGCCGCACTGCGCTGGATTATAGCGCGGGATTACTCAGCCTCGTCGTCCGGGTCATCGTCTGGCGCGGCGCTCGACTCGCTCCAAGGCCGCTTGTAGACCTGCTGCCAGACCGCGTCCATGTGCTCGCGCACGACCTGCGGGGCGCTCTTGAGCGAGGCGCTATCCTCGCGCTCGCCGCCGAACGCGTCTTCACCGGGCGGGCTGATCAGCGACTGGCCGGTGATTGTGTAGATCGCTTGGCCCTCACGCATCTCGATGGCGATGTCGTGGGGGTCGATGCCGCCGCCGCAGAAGGCGTGGCTGGCCACGGTGACTTCGGCGACGCCGTCCTTGTTCAGGTCACCGACATCGCTGACGTCGGTATAAAAGTCGACGTCCAGGTCCAGTCCGGCGCAGGTGGTCTCCTGCTCGATCTGCCAGCGCGCCTTGAAAGCATCACCGCCGGCGGCGCGGCCATACAAGGTGGCCTTGAGCACCACCTTGTCGACTTCTTCCTCGGTGTCGGGGTCGGTGGCCTGGCCATCGACACGGCTCAGCACCAGCAGGCCTTCACCCTCGCGGTCGTGGAAGTGCACACTCTTGATCGGTGTCTGCACACCGAGCACCTCGAGTTGCTCGACCGGAATCGGCGGCAGGACTTCGAAGCTCTTCTGTTCGCAGGCGGCCAGCAGCGCGAGGCTGCCCAGGCCCAGAGTGACGTTCAACCAGCGGTGCTTGGCAACCATGTTGGCGCGTGGCCCTCGTGACAGGACGGTATTCGTCGATGAAAGCGCTAGACTCTTCACATTCATTGGTCTGGCGAAGCCGATCCGTTAACATAGCCGGCTTTTTCATCGCGGGAGTTTTGGCAGTATGGCGCAGCAGTATCAACCGGGGCAACGCTGGATCAGCGACAGCGAAGCCGAGCTCGGTCTTGGGACCATCCTGGCGCAGGATGGCCGTCTGTTGACCGTGCTCTACCCGGCCACGGGCGACACCCGCCAGTACTCGCTACGCAATGCGCCGCTGACCCGCGTGCGCTTCTCGCCCGGCGACCTGATCACCCACTTCGAAGGCTGGAAGCTGACCGTGCAGGAAGTCGAGGACATCGACGGCCTGATGGTCTACCACGGCATCGATGGCCAGAACCAGCCGCGCACCCTGCCCGAGACGCAGCTGTCAAACTTCATCCAGTTCCGCCTTGCCAGCGACCGCCTGTTCGCCGGGCAGATCGACCCGCTGTCGTGGTTCTCGCTGCGCTACAACACCCTGCAGCACACCAGCAAGCAGATGCTCTCCTCCTTGTGGGGCCTGGGCGGTGCGCGCGCCCAACCCATCGCCCACCAGTTGCACATCGCCCGTGAAGTGGCCGACCGCATCGCTCCCCGGGTATTGCTGGCCGACGAAGTGGGCCTGGGCAAGACCATCGAGGCTGGCCTGGTAATCCACCGCCAGCTGCTGTCCGGGCGGGCCAATCGCGTGCTGATCCTGGTACCCGAGAACCTCCAGCACCAGTGGCTGGTGGAAATGCGCCGACGCTTCAACCTGCAAGTGGCACTGTTCGACGCCGAGCGCTTCATCGAAAGCGACGCCAGCAACCCGTTCGAGGATGCCCAGCTGGCGCTGGTCGCCCTGGAATGGCTGGTCGAGGACGAGAAGGCCCAGGACGCGCTGTTTGCCGCCGGCTGGGACCTGATGGTGGTCGACGAAGCACACCACCTGGTCTGGCACGAGGAACAGGCCAGCGCCGAGTATGCGCTGGTCGAGCAACTGGCCCAGGTCATCCCGGGCGTGCTGCTGCTCACCGCCACCCCGGAACAGCTCGGCCAGGACAGCCACTTCGCCCGCCTGCGCCTGCTCGACCCCAACCGTTTCCACGACCTTGCCGCCTTCCGTGCCGAGAGCGAAAACTATCGCCCGGTCGCTGAAGCGGTGCAGGAACTGCTCGACGAAGGCCGTCTGTCGGCCAAGGCCCACGCTACTATCCAAGGCTTCCTCGGTGCCGAAGGCGAAGCCCTGCTGGCCGCGGTCAGCGATGGCGACAGCCAGGCCAGCGCCCGTCTGATCCGCGAGCTGCTCGACCGCCACGGTACCGGCCGCGTGCTGTTTCGCAACACCCGCGCGGCAATCCAGGGCTTCCCCGAGCGCCAGCTGCACCCCTACCCGCTGGCCAACCCCGACGCCTATGCCGAGCTGCCCTCGGGCGAGCGCGCCGAGTTGTACCCGGAAGTGGCCTTCCAGGCCCAGGGCGAGACCGGCGACGACGAGCGCTGGTGGCGTTTCGATCCACGGGTCGACTGGCTGATCGACACCCTGAAGATGCTCAAGCGCACCAAGGTCCTGGTGATCTGCGCCCACGCCGAGACCGCCATGGACCTGGAAGACGCCCTGCGCGTGCGTTCCGGCATCCCGGCCACGGTGTTCCATGAAGGCATGAGCATCCTCGAGCGCGACCGTGCCGCCGCCTATTTCGCCGATGAGGAATTCGGCGCCCAGGTGCTGATCTGCTCCGAGATCGGCAGTGAGGGCCGCAACTTCCAGTTCGCCCACCACCTGGTGATGTTCGACCTGCCGGCGCACCCCGACCTGCTCGAGCAGCGCATCGGCCGTCTCGACCGGATCGGCCAGAAACACACGATCCAGCTGCACATCCCGTACCTGCAGGACAGCCCGCAGGAGCGCCTGTTCCAGTGGTACCACGAAGGCCTCAACGCCTTTCTCAACACCTGCCCGACCGGCAACGCCCTGCAGCATCAGTTCGGCCCGCGCCTGCTGCCACTGCTGGCCGACAGTGACGAGAAGAGCTGGAGCAAGCTGGTGGCCGAGGCCCGCGCCGAGCGCGAGCGCCTGGAAGCCGAGCTGCATACCGGCCGCGACCGCCTGCTGGAGCTCAACTCCGGCGGTGCCGGCGAAGGCCAGGCGCTGGTCGAGGCCATTCTCGAACAGGACGACCAGTTCGCCCTGCCGATCTACATGGAAACCCTGTTCGACGCCTTCGGCATCGACAGCGAGGACCATTCGGAAAACGCCCTGATCCTCAAGCCGAGCGAGAAGATGCTCGATGCCAGCTTCCCGCTGGGCGACGACGAAGGCGTGACCATCACCTACGACCGTGGCCAGGCGCTGTCGCGCGAGGACATGCAGTTCCTCACCTGGGAACACCCGATGGTCCAAGGTGGCATGGACCTGGTGCTGTCCGGTTCGATGGGCAACACCGCGGTTGCGCTGATCAAGAACAAGGCGCTCAAGCCCGGCACCGTGCTGCTCGAACTGCTCTACGTCAGTGAAGTGGTCGCCCCCCGCAGCCTGCAGCTGGGCCGTTACCTGCCGCCGGCGGCGCTGCGCTGCCTGCTGGATACCAACGGCAACGACCTGGGCCCGCGGGTGGCGTTCGAAACCCTCAACGACCAGCTCGAAAGCGTGCCCAAGGCCAGCGCCAACAAGTTCGTCCAGGCCCAGCGCGACGTGCTGGCCAAGCGCATCGCCGCCGGCGAGGCCAAGGTCCTGCCGACCCACAACGAACGCGTGGCCCAGGCCCGGCAGCGGCTCACCGCCGAGGCCGACGAGGAACTGGCGCGCCTGACCGCGCTGAAGGCCGTGAATCCGAGCGTGCGTGACAGCGAGATCGATGCCCTGCGCAAGCAGCGTGAAGAAGGGCTGGCGGCGCTGGACAAAGCGGCGCTGCGCCTTGAGGCGATCCGGGTGCTTGTCGCCGGTTGATCTCAATAGAGGTCATCGCGGGGCAAGCCCGCTCCCCCGAGCCCGTCAGGGATTCGAGGGAGCGGGCTTGCCCCGCGATCGATTCGGCCAGTCGATATTCATTTAGACCATCCAGCTATTGCCTTCATATCCAAATGGTAGAAATCAAAGTGCCATTAATCAGGAAGGCTTAAGCACCCGTTTCTATACTCCTGCAGGAACAGTCTCCATCCGTGCTATTTGGGGACGAGTGAAGACTCGACGAAGAGGCCTGCAATGGAGTGGCTGGGACTGCAATTGTTCGCCGAGCTGCCGGCGACCGGACAGATCATCCTCGACTGCCGACACAACCCCTTCCTGGTGCTGCTCGCCTTCGTCGTGGCCAGCGCCGCCTGTTTCGCCACCCTGGACATGAGCGAACGCCAGAGCCAATGCGAGGACCGCTTCGCCCGTCGGCAATGGCGAGTGCTTGGCGCCTGCTGCCTGGCCGGCGGGATCTGGGCCATGCACTTCATCAGCATGCTGGCGTTCCAGGCACCACTGGAGATCCACTTCGACGCACCGCTGACAGGCTTGTCGCTGCTGGTGGCCCTGCTCGCCGCCTGGCTGGCGATGAACAGCCTCAATCGCAGCGAAATGCGCCTGCGCCACTATCTGCAGACCGCGCTGTTCATCGGCCTGGGCATCAGCATCATGCACTACACCGGCATGGCCGCCCTGCAGACCAGCGCCCAGCAGTACTACCAGACCGGCCTGCTGCTCGCCTCCATCGGCATCGCCGTGCTCGTCAGCCTGGTGGCGCTGCTGATGGCCCGCTACTTCCGCAAGGGCAGCGGCACCTTGCACCTGTTGCTCAAGTACGGCGCCAGCCTGCTGATGGCCGGCGGCATCGTGCTGACTCATTTCACCGGCATGGCGGCCATGACCCTGGTGATTCCCGGCGAAACCGCCCTGCGCCTGCCCTCGGCCGACAACAGTCTGCAGTTGGCACTGACCATCGCTGTCATCACCCTGCTGATCAGCGCTGGCAGCATCAGCGCGGCGCTGGCCGACAAGAAGCTGCAGAGCAAGGAGCACGACCTGCGCCGGGTCAATGTGTTGCTCAGCCAGCTCGACCAGGCCCGGGCTTCGCTGCAGCAGGCAGCCCACTACGATGCCCTGACCAACCTGGTCAACCGCCGCGGCTTCAACCAGGTGTTCGCCGAGCGCCTGGCCGAACAGGCCGCCCATGAGGGCATGCTGGCGGTGATGTTCCTCGACATCGACCATTTCAAGCGCATCAACGACAGCCTCGGGCATGCCGCCGGCGACGAACTGCTCAAGGTGATCGCCGGCCATATCAAGGCCGCCACACGCGGTCAGGACCTGGTGGCGCGCTTCGGTGGCGATGAGTTCTGCATCGTCACCAGCCTCAACAGCCGCGACGAGGCCCGCCACCTGGCCCAGCGCATCATGCAGCGGATGAAGGAGCCGATCGACCTGGCGGGCCGGCGCATGGTCATGACCACCAGCATCGGCATCAGCATCTTCCCCGATGACGGCCAGAGCACCGAGGAACTGCTGAAGAACGCCGACCTGGCGCTGTACCAGTCCAAAGGCTGCGGGCGCAACAGCCTGAACTTCTTCAACAACGGCCTGAAGACCCGTGCCACCTTGGAGCTGCAACTGGAGGAGGAACTGCGCGTGGCGCTGTTCGAGGAGCGCGGCCTATGCGTGCACTACCAGCCGATCTACGACCTGCGCAGCGGCCAGGTGGCCAAGCTCGAGGCCCTGGTACGCTGGCAGCACCCGCAGCACGGCCTGCTCAGCCCCGAGCGTTTCATCTGCATCGCCGAGGCCAACGGCCTGATCGCCGAACTGGACCTGTGGGTGCTGCGCCGGGCCTGCGAGGACCTGGCCCAGCTCAATCGCCACGGCTATGGCGAACTGAAGGTCACGGTGAACTGCTCGGCGCTCACCCTCGGCCGCGAGGAGCTGGCCACCGAGGTGGAGATGGCGCTGTTCCAGGCCGGCCTGGCGCCGCGCCAGCTGGAACTGGAGGTCACCGAAAACGCGCTGATGGGCGACATTCATCACACCATCAGCCTGCTCAAGCGCATCCGCGCCCAGGGCGTGGCGCTGTCGATCGACGACTTCGGCACCGGCTATTCGTCATTGGCCTACCTAAAACGGCTGCCGCTGGACGTGCTGAAGATCGACCGCTCGTTCATCCAGGACGTGCCGGGCAGCCAGAAGGACCGGGAAATCGTCCAGGCAATCATCATCATGGCCCACACCCTGCACCTGAAGGTGGTCACCGAAGGCGTCGAGACCGTCGAGCAGCATGAGTTCCTCGCCAGCCATGGCTGCGACTACCTGCAGGGCTACCTGCTCAGCCGGCCGGTGCCGCTGGCCGAGCTACGGCCGATCCTCGAACGCCTCGACCGCCAATCGGGCGAGCTCAGTCCTTGTTGCGATACAGCGTTACCAGAGTCGCCGGATCTTTTTGCAGATAACCCTGGCTACCGTGCAGGCGCATCAGCTGCGCGGCGAGGCCACTGAGCGGCGTCGCCGAGCCCTGCTCGCGGGAAAACTTCACCGCGGTATCGAGGTCCTTGAGCAAGGTGCGCACGTGCCACTTGACCGGCTCGAAGCGGCTCTCGGCCATTTGCGGGGCAAGGATCTGCAGCGGCCTGGAGTCGGCGAATCCGCCGGCCAGCGCCTCGGCGATCAGCCGCGCATCGACCCCTGACTGCTCAGCCAGGGCCACCACCTCGGCGATCACCAGCGCATTGCAGGCCACGATCATCTGGTTGCACGCCTTGGTCACCTGGCCGGCGCCCACCGCGCCCATGTGCGTGACCCGCTGGCCCAGGGTCAGCAGCACCGGCCGCGCCCGCTCGAGATCATCGGCCTCGCCGCCGACCATGATCGCCAGGGTACCCGCCTCGGCCCCCGGCGTGCCGCCGGACACCGGTGCATCGAGCCAGGCCATGCCGCACAGGGCGGCCAGCTCGGCGGCCATTTCACGGGTGGCGGTTGGCTCCAGGCTGGAGAAGTCCACCAGCAGCTGACCACTGCGCCCGCCATGGACGATGCCCTGCTCGCCGAACACCACCTCGCGCACCACCGCCGTGTCGGCCAGGCACAGCAGCACCATGTCCGTCGCCTGGCACAGCTCGGCGGGGCTGGCGGCCAGTTGCGCACCGGCGGCGACCAGCTCGGCGCACTTGCCCGGACTGCGGTTCCACACGGTCAACGGGTACCCGGCGGCCAGCAACCGACGGCACATCGGCAGGCCCATCAGGCCAATCCCGGCAAAACCCAACGAAGGCAATGCAATACTCATGAGCGACTCCAGATTAAAGAAGCGTGACAAACGGACGATGCAATGCGGGTGCGAACGGAAAAACCTTAGTCCGACTAAGGAAACCCCCTATCGCATAAGAAAAAGACGCACTGATAAAGTCGCGAAATTTCTCCGTGATGGCTAGATGACATGCATCACCGGGAAGCCAACCACTCCAGGCAAATGGCGCACTATGACCTCTACGAACACTTCTGCCAATGCGGTCCCCGAGCCGACCCTCAGCCCCACTTCGCTGACTGCCGGCAGTGCTCGAGACCTTCCCGCCGCCCGCAGCATGCCGGCGCAGCAGTACCTGTACTTCACCGAGCAGGACATCCAGCGCATCCTCGACAACCTCGACGGCCTGCGCGACCTGGTGTTTCCGCCGAACCTGCACGTGGAGGACGAGGACCAGTTGCGCCTGGAGCAGCAGTTCCCGTCGGTGTGCCTGATTGGCCTGGGCCGCTGCGGCTCGAACATCGCCCTGGACGTGGCGGAACTGGTATACAACGCCCGCACCTTCTTCCTCAATGAGTACAACAACGAGGACCGCTTCAAGGGTGAAGCAGGCTACAGCCCGGCGCGCTGGATCCGCCAGAACCTGCGCCTGGTGCAGAACAAGGCCGCCAAGCCGGTGTTCCTGGTCGAGCCGCTGGTGATGCTGGGCGACCTGGACAAGGACATCGCCGGGCGCATCCGCTTCTCGCGCAAGGGCGAGCGTGGCGGCTTCCTGCGTGACTACAGCAAGATGAAGATCATGGACCTGTCCGAGGTGCATGCCGGGGGTGCCGGTAACGCGCCGATCCTTGGCCAGTACCTGGCCAAGATCATCCTCAACAAGGACACCCAGCGCTTCTCCAGTGCCGACTGGAAACTGATCCACTCGTACCTGATCGACTCCTGCGGCATCAAGGCCAACCAGTCGCGCCTGTACTTCTACATCTTCAGCGCCGGCGGCGGCACAGGTTCAGGGATGGCCTCGGAATTCGGCCTGGCCCAGCAGTACTCGTACATGAACAAGACCTTCGACACCAAGCCGGCCGACGAGAACGACGGCAAGAGCGGGCACTCGTTCGTCTTCGAGCCGATCTTCACCAGCGGCATCTGCGTGCTGCCCAACGCCTCCGACCACCGCAGCGAAATGTCCGAGGCGCTGCACATCAACGCCGGACGCCTGCTATGCAAATACCTGTCGGAGGAATGGGACTTCTCGTACAACTTCGACAATGAAGACAGCAGCGAAGCCAGCGTCATGGGCCGTATCCGCCCATGGAACGCGATGATGCTGATCTCCAACGACATCATGCGCTACGCCGAGGAGAGCGATGACGGCACGATCCAGAACATCGACGTCAACGCCATGGAGAAGCACGCCAACCAGTACATCTCCCAGCAGATTTTCAACATCCTCACCGCCCAGGCGGTGACCACCGACTACGACCAGAACTACTTCCGTCGCGCCGGCATCGACATCGGCGAGACCATTCGCCTGGACGCCAACGACCTGTTCATGAGCCTGGCCGGCCCCGTGGCCATCGCCTACGCCGAATCGGTGGTGCCGGAAGTGCCACCTGCTGGGTCGGACAAGTTCAAGGTGTTCGAGCGCGAGCAGCCGCGCCTGGATATCGACGACCTGTTCTTCCGCTCCATCGACCTGCCGCACTTCAACAAGCAGACTCAGGCCATCGAGGGCATCAGCCTGCTGCCGATCGAGTCGCGCCGCTACCGCGCCGCGCTGGAGCAGTACCAGGCCTCGGGCTACGACGCCGCGGCCCTGCACGACCTGCACTTCTTCAAGAACTGCTCGTCGGTGGTGTCGATCGTCTCCCTGCCCAAGGACTACAAGCTGTCGTACATGGACCTGAACCGGCTCAAGACCCACCTCAACAGCCTGTTCCCCAACACCACGCTCAAGCGCTACGCGTTGGTGATCGGCGCCTCGGCCAACCTGTCACTGACCACCCTGATCGCCAAGAGCCCTTGCCTGTCGGACGACTTCCTGACCCTGATCGTGGCGTTCATCAAGCGCTGCTTCGCGCGCAACCCGTACCGCTTCGACGACACCATGGACAACGCGATCCTGGAGTTCATCACCAGCGAGCACTTCGATGAAGACAGCATCGACGACCTGCTCAACGAGTTCGAGAACCCGGCGAAGATCCTCGACACCAACTGGTACGCGATCAAGCCGATGTACGAGAAGAAATACCGCGAGCTGATCAACGACAAGAGCCGCTTCGTCTCGATCAACGATATCCGCCTGTCGCGCGAGTGCGTGAAGAAGGCAGTGAAGTACCTGCGCGAGATCTTCCGCCATCGCATCGGCAAGACCCGGGTGATTTCGCTGAACAGCCATACCGGGCGCGTGGACTACTGAAAACCATCGCGGGGCAAGCCCGCTCCCACGAGGAGGCTTCGTGGGAGCGGGCTTGCCCCGCAATCATTTCGGCGGCGTATTACGCATGCCGTAAACTGTTACCGCCCCGCCAAATCACCCCGCCACTGTTACCAACTTCCACCTTACGTGAGCGTCAACGCGCACCATCACGAGGCGTATGCGCGTTTTTGCGCACTAAAAAAGCGCTTGCTTATTCCGCTTTCTTCGCCTGGATCACGATGAACGGCGAAACCACCACCGCCCAGATCTCTGGATCGCGGGTTTGCAGGTCGAGCGCCTGCTCAGCAGAGACCGCTCCGACAGTGCCATCATTACGCCACTTGGCGAAGATCTCGCTGCGATTCTCGGCCATCGCCTCGGCAACGGTGATCAGGTCGAGGCTGGGGTCGACCCAAATCAGGTCACCCTTGGCCCAGAAACGCTCCAGGGCTTTCCACTCGATGACGGCGGTCTCGCCGAGCAATTTGGCATAGAGGGTGCTTACTTGATCAGTCATGGGTCTACCTGCGCAAAGATCGTCCAACAAAAAGGCCGGCATTTTTGCAGAAAAACCTGGTTTCAAATACGTAATTTGGTCGATCAGGCCCGAACTTGTGGGGGCGGGCCGCGGATACCGGCAAAGTGATGGCGCTTTTCTGTATCTTTATGTCGACCAGGCGACACCCCTCGAAACAGACGCTTTTCGCCCGCTTTTCAAGCGCTCGGACGGCGCTCTACACTGTACCGGTACAGTTCCGGGACATGTTCCGGGGGAAGGTGGGCTCACGGCATGGCGTAGCCAGGCCGTAGATCCCGCCCGGTCTGTAGCCCTGGCCTCAGGACTATAAGAATTACAACAGAATGAGTGGAGCACTATGATCAAGATTTCCAAGCTGTTTGCCGCGATGGTTCTGGCCGGAGTCGCCAGCCATTCGTTTGCCGCCGACACCATCAAGATCGGCATCGCCGGTCCCAAGACCGGGCCGGTGACCCAGTACGGCGACATGCAGTTCGTCGGCGCCAAACAGGCCATCAAGGACATCAACGCCAAGGGCGGCGTCGATGGCAAGATGCTCGAAGCCAAGGAATACGACGACGCGTGCGACCCTAAACAGGCCGTGGCCGTCGCCAACAAAGTGGTCAACGATGGCGTCAAGTACGTGATCGGCCACCTCTGCTCCAGCTCCACCCAGCCTGCGTCCGACATCTACGAAGACGAAGGCGTGATCATGATCACCCCCGCCGCCACCTCCCCGGACATCACCAGCCGTGGCTACAAGATGGTCTTCCGCACCATCGGCCTGGACAGCGCCCAGGGCCCGGCCGCCGGCAACTACATCGCCGACCACGTCAAGCCGAAGGTCGTTGCGGTCCTGCACGACAAGCAGCAGTACGGCGAAGGCATCGCCACCGCGGTCAAGACCACCCTCGAGAAGAAAGGCACCAAGGTCGCCGTCTTCGAAGGCCTGAACGCCGGTGACAAGGACTTCTCCTCGATCATCCAGAAGCTCAAGCAGAACAACGTCGACTTCGTCTACTACGGCGGCTACCACCCGGAGCTGGGCCTGATCCTGCGCCAGGCGCAAGAGAAGGGCCTGAAGGCCAAGTTCATGGGTCCGGAAGGCGTGGGTAACGACTCCATCTCGCAGATCGCCCAGAATGCCTCCGAAGGCCTGCTGGTCACCCTGCCGAAATCGTTCGACGCCGACCCTGCGAACAAGGCCATCGTCGACGCCATCAAGGCCGACGGCAAGGACCCGAGCGGTCCGTTCGTGTTCCCGGCCTATTCGGCTGTCCAGCTGATCGCCGAAGGCATCAAGGCCGCCAAGTCCGAAGACACCGACAAGGTGGCTGCCGCCATCCACGCCGGTACCTTCAAGACCCCGACCGGCGACCTGTCCTACGATGAGAAAGGCGACCTGAAGGACTTCAAGTTCGTGGTCTACGAATGGCACTTCGGCAAGCCGAAGACCGAAGTCTCCCCTCAGTAACTGCGTGACTAATAGCTGACCGAGAAGCCCACTGTGCGAGCAGTGGGCTTTGTTTTACGAGGTTCTATGGACCTGATTCCCGTGATCCGGGAGCCGGTTCACCTGAAAATCTTAAAACCGTCACCCGCGGTTTCCTGGTTGTGCCCGCACAAGATCACGTGGCGTAGACCACGAGAACATGGGCCGGGGTCATCCCCCGCCAGAGAAATGCAAATCAGGTTTTTAGGAGCGCTGTAATGCCTGAGATCTACCATTTCCTACAACAACTGGTTAACGGATTGACCATCGGCAGTACCTACGCGCTGATCGCCATCGGTTACACGATGGTGTACGGCATCATCGGCATGATCAACTTCGCCCACGGCGAGGTGTACATGATCGGTTCCTACGTGGCCTTCATCGCCCTCGCCGGGCTGGCCATGATGGGCATCCACTCATTGCCGATCCTGATGACCGTGGCCTTCGTCGCCACGATCTTCGTCACCAGTGCCTACGGCTACAGCATCGAACGGGTCGCCTACCGACCGCTGCGCAACAGCAACCGGCTGATCCCGCTGATCTCCGCCATCGGCATGTCGATCTTCCTGCAGAACACCGTCCTGCTGTCGCAGGACTCCAAGGACAAGTCCATCCCCAACCTGATCCCCGGCAGCTTCTCGTTCGGCCCGGGCGGCGCGGAGGAGGTGCTGGTCTCGTACATGCAGATCCTGGTGTTCGTGGTGACCCTCGTCGCCATGACCTGCCTGACCCTGTTCATCTCCCGTTCTCGCCTGGGTCGCGCCTGCCGCGCCTGCGCCGAGGACATCAAGATGGCCAACCTGCTGGGCATCAACACCAACAACATCATCGCCCTGACCTTCGTCATCGGCGCCGCGCTGGCGGCGGTGGCGGCCGTGCTGCTGAGCATGCAGTACGGGGTGATCAACCCCAACGCCGGTTTCCTGGTGGGCCTGAAGGCCTTCACCGCGGCGGTACTGGGCGGCATCGGCAGCATCCCGGGCGCCATGCTCGGCGGGCTGGTGCTGGGCGTGGCCGAAGCGTTCGGCGCCGACATCTTCGGCGACCAGTACAAGGACGTGGTGGCATTCGGTCTTTTGGTTCTTGTCCTGCTGTTCCGGCCGACCGGCATCCTGGGCCGCCCGGAGGTTGAAAAAGTATGAACAGAAATCTCAAACAGGCGTTCTTCAGCGCCTTGCTGGTCTGGGCCGTGGCCTTCCCGGTGCTGGGCTTGAAACTCAGCATCGACGGCATCAGCCTGATCGTGCACAGCCAGGGCTCGTTCACCATCAGCATCATCGCCGCGTGCTCGGTGCTGATGTTCCTGCGCGTGTTGTTCGACAAGCAGTGGAGCGCGGTGATGGGCCGCCGCTCGGAGCGCAAGCTGGTACCACCTTCGGTGACCAACTTCCTCACCCTGCCGAAGACCCAGCGCTGGGTCATCATGGGGCTGATCGTGGCGGCGCTGATCTGGCCGTTCTTCGGCTCGCGCGGCGCGGTCGACATCGCCACCTTGATCCTGATCTACGTGTTGCTGGGCCTGGGCCTGAACATCGTGGTGGGGCTTGCGGGCCTGCTCGACCTGGGTTACGTCGGCTTCTATGCCGTCGGCGCCTACAGCTACGCGATGCTCTCGCACTACCTGGGCTGGAGCTTCTGGGTGTGCCTGCCGATCGCCGGCCTGATGGCCGCCACCTTCGGTTTCCTGCTCGGCTTCCCGGTGCTGCGCCTGCGCGGCGACTACCTGGCGATCGTGACCCTGGGCTTCGGCGAGATCATCCGCCTGTTCCTGCGTAACCTCACCGACTGGACCGGCGGCCCCAACGGCATCAGCAACATCCCCAAGCCGGAGTTCTTCGGCCTGACCTTCGAACGCCGCGCCGCCGAGGGCATGCAGACCTTCCACGAGTTCTTCGGGCTGGAATACAACTCGATCAACAAGGTGATCTTCCTCTACCTGGTGGCCCTGCTGCTGGCACTGCTGGCGCTGTTCGTCATCAACCGCCTGCTGCGCATGCCGATCGGCCGGGCCTGGGAAGCGCTGCGTGAAGACGAGATCGCCTGCCGTGCGCTGGGCCTGAACCCCACCGTGATCAAGCTCTCGGCGTTCACCCTGGGTGCCTGCTTCGCCGGTTTCGCCGGCAGCTTCTTCGCCGCCCGCCAAGGGCTGGTGACACCGGAGTCGTTCACCTTCATCGAGTCGGCGATCATCCTCGCCATCGTCGTGCTGGGTGGCATGGGTTCGCAGCTGGGCGTGATTCTCGCGGCCATCGTGATGATCCTTCTGCCGGAGATGATGCGTGAGTTCAGCGAATACCGGATGCTGATGTTCGGTGCGCTGATGGTGTTGATGATGATCTGGCGTCCGCAGGGCCTGCTGCCCATGCAACGTCCGCACATGGAGCTGCCTCGATGAGCCGCGAAATTCTGCAAGTCAGCGGCCTGAGCATGCGCTTCGGCGGCTTGTTGGCGGTCAACGGCGTGGGCCTGACCGTCAAGGAAAAACAAGTGGTGGCGTTGATCGGCCCGAACGGCGCCGGCAAGACCACCGTGTTCAACTGCCTCACCGGCTTCTACAAGCCCAGCGGCGGCACCATCCTGCTCGACGGCCAGCCGATCCAGGGCCTGGCCGGCCATCAGATCGCCCGCAAGGGCGTGGTGCGGACCTTCCAGAACGTGCGCCTGTTCAAGGAAATGACCGCGCTGGAAAACCTGCTGATCGCCCAGCACCGCCATCTGAACACCAACTTCTTCGCCGGCCTGTTCAAGACCCCGGGCTTCCGTCGCAGCGAGAAGGAGGCCATGGAGCGCGCGCAGTACTGGCTGGAGAAGGTCAACCTGACCGAGTTCGCCAACCGTACCGCCGGCACCCTCGCCTACGGCCAGCAGCGGCGCCTGGAAATCGCCCGCTGCATGATGACCCAACCGCGGATCATCATGCTCGACGAACCGGCCGCCGGCCTGAACCCCAAGGAGACCGAGGACCTCAAGGCCCTCATCGCCTACCTGCGCGAATCCCACAACGTGACCGTGCTGCTGATCGAGCACGACATGAAACTGGTGATGAGCATTTCCGACCACATCGTGGTGATCAACCAGGGCACGCCCCTGGCGGATGGCACGCCGGAAGAGATTCGCGGCAACCCTGATGTGATCAAGGCCTACCTGGGGGAGGCGTAAATGCTGAAGTTCGAGAACGTTTCCACCTTCTACGGCAAGATCCAGGCGCTGCACAGCGTCAACGTGGAGATCAACCAGGGCGAGATCGTCACCCTGATCGGTGCCAACGGTGCCGGCAAGTCGACCCTGCTGATGACCCTCTGCGGCTCGCCCCAGGCGAGCAGCGGCAGCATCAAGTACCTGGGCGAGGAGCTGGTCGGCCAGCCGTCCTCGCACATCATGCGCAAGAGCATCGCGGTGGTGCCGGAAGGCCGCCGCGTGTTCTCGCGCCTGACTGTCGAGGAAAACCTGGCCATGGGCGGTTTCTTCACCGACAAGGGCGACTATCAGGAACAGCTGGACAAAGTCCTGCAGCTGTTCCCGCGTCTGAAGGAACGCTACATCCAGCGCGGCGGCACCATGTCCGGCGGCGAGCAGCAGATGCTGGCCATCGGCCGGGCGCTGATGAGCAAGCCCAAGCTGCTGCTGCTCGACGAGCCATCGCTGGGCCTGGCGCCGATCATCATCCAGCAGATCTTCGACATCATCGAACAGCTGCGCCGCGATGGCGTGACGGTGTTCCTGGTGGAGCAGAACGCCAACCAGGCGCTGAAGATCGCCGACCGGGCGTATGTGCTGGAAAACGGCAAGGTGGTGATGCAGGGTACCGGTGAAGCGTTGCTGACCGACCCGAAGGTACGCGACGCGTACCTCGGGGGTTGAATGATCAAAGGGCCTTCGGGCCCTTTTTTCTTGCCCCTCGATGAGGCCCTTGTGATACCTGCGCACCCTGCGTAACGTGGCCAGCTCTTTTGCAACGTCTCCCGGAGCACGCCCCATGCGCCTCACCCCTTCACTGCTGCTCACCGCCTTGCTGCCGCTGTTCGCCGGCTGCCAGATGCTGGCCGAAAAACCGGTCGACCCGAACCTGGGCACCACCCGCATGCAAGGCGAGCTGAGCGCGGCCGGCGGTCATCTGCTGTTCAAGCCCTGCAGCGAAAGCCGTCGCTTCATCGTCAACGACGTCGCCGCCACCGGCATCCTGCAGGAAGCCGCCAACCTGGCCGACGACGCCGGTGACAAACTGTTCGCCGACGTCCGCGCGCGCATGACCGGCAGCAAGCAGGCCGGCAGCGACGGCCAGCTCGACGTGACCCGCCTGTACCGACTGGAAACCTCCGAATACAGTGGCTGCGAAGACCCGAACTTCAAGCAGCTGACCCTGCGTGCCGGCGGCCATGAACCGGACTGGGACATCAAGGCCAGTGGCAAGGGCATGGTGCTCAACCGCATCGGCCAGGACCCGCTGCCGCTGCCTTACCTGGAGGAGGAAATGCCCGGCGGCGGCCTGAGCTTGTCCAGCGAAGCCAATGACCAGCGCGTCGAGCTATGGGTCGCGCCGCAGCGCTGCGTCGACGGCGCCACCGGTGCCATCCGCCACCTCAAGGCCGAGCTGCGCATCGACGGCAAGACCCTGCAGGGCTGCGCCTACTACGGTGGCGCCCGCGACCTCTGATCGCCGGGCACTTTTATCCTGCCAGTCGGGGCGGCTAACAGCTTATACTTGGCGGTTTGTGTAAAGCCGCCGGCCGCCCATGGCCGGGATACTGGACCCTGCCATGCTACGAATCACCGAACTGAAGCTGCCCCTGGACCACTCCGACGACGAGCTGCGCGCCGCCATCGTCCAGCGCCTGGGCATCAGCGATGAGCAACTGCTCGGTTTCACCCTGTTCAAGCGCAGCTACGATGCGCGCAAGAAGAACAGCGAGCTGCTGTTCATCTACACCATCGACCTTGAAACCAGCAACGAAGACGAACTGCTGCGCCGCTTTGAAGACGACGGCAAGATCAGCGTGGCCCCGGACGTCAGCTACAAGTTCGTCGGCCAGGCCCCGGCCGAGCTGTCTGCGCGCCCGATCGTGGTCGGCTTCGGCCCCTGCGGCATCTTCGCCGGGCTGGTCCTGGCGCAGATGGGCTTCAAGCCGATCGTGCTGGAACGCGGCAAGGAAGTGCGCCAGCGCACCAAGGACACCTGGGGCCTGTGGCGCAAGAGCGTGCTCAACCCCGAGTCCAACGTGCAGTTCGGCGAAGGCGGCGCCGGCACCTTCTCCGACGGCAAGCTGTACAGCCAGATCAAGGACCCGAACCACCACGGCCGCAAGGTGCTGGAAGAGTTCGTCAAGGCCGGTGCCCCGGAAGAGATCCTTTACATCAACAAGCCGCACATCGGTACCTTCCGCCTGACCAGCATGGTCGAGAAGATGCGCGAAGAAATCATCACCCTGGGCGGTGAGGTACGCTTCGAGCAGAAGGTTACCGACCTGCTGATCGACGGCGAACAGCTCACAGGCGTGGTACTGGACAGCGGCGAACAGTTGCACTCGCGCCATGTGGTCCTTGCCTTGGGTCACAGCGCCCGCGACACCTTCCGCATGCTCCACGCCAAAGGCGTGTTCATGGAAGCCAAGCCGTTCTCGGTCGGTTTCCGTATCGAGCACCCGCAGTCGCTGATCGACAAGGCGCGCCTGGGCAAGTACGCCGGCCACCCGAAACTCGGCGCCGCCGACTACAAGCTGGTGCACCACGCCAAGAATGGCCGTTCAGTCTACAGCTTCTGCATGTGCCCGGGCGGCACCGTGGTCGCCGCCACCAGCGAACCGGGGCGCGTGGTCACCAACGGCATGAGCCAGTACTCACGCAATGAGCGCAACGCCAACTCCGGCATCGTCGTCGGTATCGACCCCGAGCGCGACTACCCGGGCGGCCCACTGGCTGGCATCGAGCTGCAGGAACGCCTGGAGGCCCATGCCTACGTGATGGGCGGCAGCAACTACCAGGCACCGGCGCAGTTGGTGGGTGACTTCGTCGCCGGCCGTCCGTCCACCGCGCTGGGCAGCGTCGAGCCGTCCTACAAGCCGGGCGTGACCCTGGGCGACCTGGCCCCGAGCCTGCCGGACTTCGCCATCGAGGCGATTCGTGAGGCGCTGCCGGCCTTCGACCGCCAGATCAAGGGCTACAACCTGCATGACGCGGTGCTGACCGGCATCGAGACCCGCACCTCCTCGCCGCTGCGCATCACCCGTGATGCCAGCTTCCAGAGCCTCAACCTCAGGGGCTTGTTCCCGGCGGGTGAAGGTGCGGGCTACGCTGGTGGCATTCTGTCAGCGGGCGTGGATGGCATCCGCATCGCCGAGGCGGTGGCGCGGGACATGCTCGGCCTGTAATCCCACTGCAGGGCAAGCAAAAGAAAACCCCGAACAGGCCAGGCCGGTTCGGGGTTTCTTTTGTGCGGTGATCAGTGAGTGACGCGACTGGTGCCATCGACGGTCATGATGCGCACACGCTCGCCCACACGGAAGATCTCGTTCTGCTGCACTTGCTGCACGTAGGCGCGCATGCTGCCGTCGTCTTCACGTACGGTAATCTCGACGCCCTGGGTGCGGGTCAGGCCTTCTTCGGCGGCCGAACCTGCCAGGCCACCGGCCACGGCACCGATTACCGCAGCAACGATGCTGCCTCGGCCTCCGCCGACGGCGCTACCGGCGACGCCACCGACGATGGCGCCGGCGCCACCGCCAATCGGGGTCTTGGTGCCTTCGATCTTCACCGGACGCAGGGATTCGATGGTGCCCATGCGCACGGTCTGCACGCGGCGGGCCTCATCACGGGAGTAGCTGTCGCCGGTCAGCGACGACTGGCAGCCGCCCAGCAGCAGCGACACGGTGGTGAAGCTGGCCAGCAGCAAAGCGGATTTACGCATGGGGTCAATCTCCAGAAGACAAGTGTTCATTAGACTCCGCGCCTTGACAGGTGTCACGACGCAAACGTTATAAAATTGTTTTCATTCAGCCCAGGTACAGCCTATGCCGGCCATGTGGCGGGCATTTAACGTGAGACCAAGGATAGCCATGGATTACTTCATCGTCGTCGTGGTGACTATCGCCGGCCTGTATTTTCACGGGTGGCTGTATGTGCGCATGCGTCGCTGGATGGACCGGGACCTGGCGCTGTCGCTAGCCGGGGAGGATCCGGCGAAGCGGGATTTCATGCTCAAGTTGCTCGAGCGGGCGCGGGTGGAGAAAGTGCGGCGCAAGGAGTTGGCGGCGTGGCTGGAGCGGGAGGCGGCGGGGTATCGGTAATGCTGGGGCTGCTTTGCAGCCCCAGCACCTCAGGGCGCCAGGCGCTCGCGCAACCACTGGCCATCGACCAACCGGAAGTTCAGCCGGTCGTGCAGGCGACTGGCTCGCCCCTGCCAGAACTCGACACGCTCCGGCACCAGGCGGTAGCCGCCCCAGTGTTCCGGGCAATGCGGTTGCGTATCGGAAAAGCGCGCCTCGGTGGCCTTGACCAGCCCTTCCAGCTCCTCACGGTCAGCAATCACCCGGCTCTGCGGCGACGCCCAGGCGCCCAGGCGGCTGCCCAGCGGGCGTACCTGGTAGTAATCGTCCGACTCCTTGGCCGTGACCTTTTCCACCCGCCCTTCAATTCGCACCTGGCGCTCCAGCGCCGGCCAGAAGAAGGTCATGGCCGCGAACGGGTTCACCGCGATGTGCTGGCCCTTGGCGCTTTCGTAATTGGTGAAGAACGTGAAGCCTCGGGCATCGAGGGCCTTGAGCAACATTACCCGGCAATGCGGGCGGCCGTCGGCGTCGACGGTCGCCAGGGTCATGGCGTTGGCTTCCACCGGCAGTTGTTCGGTCTTCACCGCATCAGCGAACCAGTGGTGGAACAGCGCGAACGGCTCCCCCGGGGCCTGGGCTTCGGCCAGGCCATCACGGGTGTAGTCGCGGCGCATATCGGCCAGGGATTGGGTCATGACTGCGTTTCCTTGACGATCAGTTGGTCTTCGCAGGGCTGTTGGCGGCGACTTTCTTGTCGGTGGCGGCCTTCTTCGCGGCAGGTTTGGCCGGAGCGGCTTTCTTCTTCGCGCTGGTGCTGGCCTTGGCCGGCGCCTTGGCCTTGGCGGCCGGCTTTTTCGCAGCTGGCTTGGCAGCGGCCTTGGCGGCTGGCTTGGCCGCCGGGGCCTTGGCATCCTGGGTGGCGACCATCGCCGTCGGGGCTGGCGCCGGGGCGGCCTGCTGGTACTTGGCCAGCAGCGCGACCATGGTGTTCTGCGGGGTCAGCAGCAGCTCGACGCGTCGGTTCAGGGCACGGCCCTCGGCGCTGTCGTTGGCGGCGCGCGGCATCACCGAGCCCATGCCCTTGAGCATCAGGCGGTCACGCTGCAGGCCGCTGAGACGGAAGATCGCCGACACGGAAGCTGCGCGCTCGAGGCTGAGCTTCTGGTTGGCGGCGGTGGCACCGCTGCTGTCGGCGTGGCCGAGGATCAGCACCGCGGTCTTGGTGTCGGTCTCAATGGCCTTGGCCACCTGGGTGATCGGGCCGAGGGTGACCGGCAGCAGCATGTTCGGACGGTCCGGGTTGTAGGCGCTGTCCACCGGAATGGTTACCGCCAGCACATCTTCACGACGTTCGAGTTCGAACTTGCTGCCCTTGATCGCTTCGCGGACCTTCGGTTCGTACTGGTCGAGCCAAGCCTGGGTGGCCTTCTGGTCGATCTTCGGCACCGCCGCGACCTTGTCTTTTTTCTCGTCGCTACCGAACGGCCACCACCAGCGGCTGGCGCTCTCGGACTTGGCATCGGCCTTGGCGACGTTTTCGACGACAGCCTCCTTCACTTCCTTGTCGGCGACCTTGTCCGAACCAAAGGGCCACCAGTTCAGGCCACTGTCTTTGGAAGCGTCCTGGGAGTGGCTGGCGCAGCCGGTCATGGCCAGGCACAGGGCGAGTGCTAAGGTTTTATGTGAAGACATCAGCGATACACCATGAAATAGAAAGAAATTTTGCCCATACCCATCAGGCGTTGGCATTGAGGATAGTCAAAGGGTCCGGTCAATACCCGCGTTACCCGATCAAAGGCAACTGCCAAGGACACGCACCAGGCGTTGAGCGCGCGGGTCCATCAGTACATAGGGGCCCAGGGTATTGGTGACGAAGCCAAAGGCCACGTCGTGTTCGGGGTCGGCAAAGCCGACCGAGCCGCCCGCGCCGGGATGGCCGAACGCCCGCGCGCCAAGGCCGAAAGTGGCGTTGGCCACTTCTGGCTGGTCGAGCATGCAGCCCAGGCCGAAGCGGGTCTGGGTCAACAGGGTGCGGTCCTGGCCGAGGCTGTGCTCGCGGGTCAGTTCGTCAAGCAGTTCGGACTCCAGCAGGCTGCCGTCGAGCAGGCCGGCATAGAAGCCCGCCAGGCTGCGGGCGTTGCCGTGGCCATTGGCCGCTGGTTGCTGCATGCGCCGCCATTCGGGCTTGTTGGTGCTGGTGAGGATTGCCGGAGGGTTGGTGAAAGCCCGGGTCGACAGGGCCTCGGGCTCGCGCATCGTGACCTGCAGCAGGCGCTGGGCCGCGGCATCGCCGGGGTTGCCCTTGCCGCGGGCGATATGCGCCACGCGGTGGAACGCGTCGTCGGCCAGGCCGACATGGAAATCCAACCCCAATGGCCGGGCGGTGCGGGCCACGATCGAGTCGCCCGGGCCGCGACCGTCGGCGCGGCGGATCAACTCGCCGATCAGCCAGCCATAGGTGATCGCCGCGTAACCGTGTTCGCTGCCGGGCGTCCACCAGGGCGCTTCGGCGGCCAGGGCATCGACCATGGCCTGCCAGTCATACAGCGCCTCGGCCGGCAGCAGCTCGCGGATGGCCGGCAGACCTGCGCGGTGGCTGAGCAACTGGCGCAGGGTGACCTGCTCCTTGCCAGCCTGGGCGAACTCCGGCCAGTAGCGCGCCACCGGCGCATCGAGGGCCAGCTTGCCCTCGCCCACCAGTTGCAGGGCGGTGACGGCGGTGAAGGTCTTGGTGCAGGAGAACAGGTTGGCGATGGTGTCGCTGTGCCAGGCCTCGCGGCCGTCCTTGTCGGCGCTGCCAGCCCACAGGTCGACCACGGTCTCGCCGCCGACCTGGATGCACAATGCGGCACCACGCTCCTGGGGATCCTCGAACAACGCGGCGAAGGCATCGCGCACCGCCTCGAACTTCAGCTCATAGTGACCCTGGATCTGCACCCGACTACCTCTCTGTACGGCCTGGCTTGCAAAGGGGTGCATTGTTTCAGTAGTTGGGCGATTTGCAAACTGGATATGGCTGGGTGGTTGTCAGGGGTGTCCATGTTCCCTGGTGGGACGCTATCGCGGGGCAAGCCCGCTCCCACAAAAGCGCTGCCAGGAACAGCGCTCATTTTTTGGGAGCGGGCTTGTCCAGCTCGGTGCGTAGCTGCGTGAGGCTCTGCAGGTTGCTCCGGCGCACCGCTTCGACGAAGCCCGGGTAGCTCACGTCGGTGATGGCCACCAGGCCCAGGTGGCCGTTCTCGCCGTCCAGCAGCCTGCCGCTGGCCGGTTGGTCGAGATACTGGAACCAGTGCGCGCCAACGATCATCGGCTGGGCCATGGCGGCCTTGAGGAAGTTGGCATAGGCCGGCCCGCGATCTTCCTCGCGGGCGACTTCCACCGGGCCTGGCCAGAACGGACCGCGATCGCGGGAGCCGAACTGGAACTCCGAGACCAGCACCGGCTTGTCCAACTCGGCCAACCGGACGAAGTCGTAGCCGTCTTCAGGCTTCAAGGTATAGAAGTTGAAACTCAGCACATCGCAGAACCTGGCGCAGGCCTGCACCGCTTCAGGCGTGCTGACCGCATAGCGACCGCCCAGCAGCAGATGGTTGGGCGCATGCCATTTCAGGGCATCGGAAATGGTCTTGAAATAGGTTTCGGCGAACACCTGCTGGAAATACTGGTAGTCGCGCTCGATTTCCGGGTGCTCCGGATTGGGCAATGGCGCCTCGAACCCTGGGTCTTCCATCAGTTCCCAGGCGGTCAGCTCGATCCCCCAGGCCTTCGACAACCCTTGCTGGTTGCGGTATTTGTCGCGCAACTGCTTGAGGAAGGCACGCTTGGCCGGCACATCGGTGGTCAGGCGCAAGGTGCCATAGGCCAGGCCGTAGCGTGCCTTGGGATCGTCGCCGGGGGCGGCCCAGGCCAGTTCGTTGTCGGCGAAATAACCGATCAGCCAGGGGTCATCGCGGTGATCACGGGCGGCGATGGCCACGGCGCGCTCGGTGGCCATGGCGAAGCGCGGGTCGAACGGGTCGGGCATGCGACCCCACCAGTCCATGCCAGTGCTGATGCTGGCGTAGTCACCGACGATCGACAGCGGCAAGGTGTACGGCAGGCGCCTGGCCTGGCCGAGCGCCGGGTCGCTCCAGTTGCCGAGGGTGTTGAAGCCCCAGGCCTGCAGGCGATCGAGGGTGTGGGCCTGCCAGCGCTGGGCGTCCAAGGCCGGCGCCGGGCAGGCCGTGCCATCCTGCGGACAAGGCTTGCCGTAGGTGCGCTGCAGGTTGGCCGCATAGAAATCGAACCAGCGCCCTTGCTTGAAGCCCCGACCCTGGGACGAGGCATTGCCGTCATCATTGTTTCCTTCGCCGTAGAAGGCGGTCATGGCGTCGCCCTCGCCCGGCAAGCCCTTGAACATGCCTTCGCGACCGGCGACATAGGTGCGCCCGCCATCGGCGGCAACGGCATTGACGCCGAGCGAATAGAACGGATGCCCGTCGGGCGTCACCAGGTACCAGCGCCCGTCGCGCTTCTCGGTGCGGAAGAAGCCCTTGGCTTCGAAGGCCGGCCCCGCGAGCAGGCCGCCATAGGTGTCCAGCTTGAGCTTGTCGCGCTCAGCCAGCCAGGCCTTGAGTTGTGCCTGTTCACGGTTGTCGGCGGCCTTGAGCTGCTCATCGCCGACGATCTTCTCCGGCCAGCGGCCCCGAGTCGACTGCCCATAGGCATCGATCAATTCGCTGTAGGCAGCCTTGAACGCCTGGTCGTCATCCTGCAGGCCGACTTTCTCGATCAACAGGCTCTGGGCTACCTTGGGGCCGGGAATGCTCAGGCTGATCGAAGTGACCTGCGCCAAGTCCACCGCGCCTTCACTGCTGGTCAGTAGCAGGCGTTGTCCCTCGAAAGTCCAGGGCATCGGTGGCCCGGCGCGCATACCCTGGCTCAGTGGTGAACTGGCCTTGAGCGGAATCATCACGGTCTGCGCGGGCCCGGCCGGCAGGTCGATGCGGCTGGTGAGGGTACGCCCGTCGCTGCTCTGCACCGTTACATCGACAGTCAGCGCCCAGTCCATGCCACTCTGCAGGCGCAGGGTCAGTGCCTGGCCGGCGCTCCAGTCCCACGCTCCGCCTTGTGGCGCGAGGCGCAGGGTCGGCTGCGCCACCGGGTTGAACACCACCCGCCGCAACACTTCGCCTTCGGCTGTCTGTTCCGCATTGTACTGCGGCAGGTTGGCGTCCTGGGTGACGACATTCACCACCGAGGCCGGGCGCACGAAGCTGAACAGCGTCTGTTGCCCGGCCAGCAAGGGCGCACTGAACAACAGGGAGAACACGACAGGCAGGGTGCGGCGGATCATAGGGCGGTGACTCTCCTTCGGAGCCCGTCATGGGCTCGCAATCGAGTAATGGACAACAGGTCTAGCGTCTTGCTCCGGCGCTCAGCCGATTTCCCGTCGGAAGGGTGGCAGTGCGTTGAGAATAGCCTTGCCGTAGCGTTGGGTGACCAGGCGTCGATCGAGCAAGGTGATGACGCCACGGTCCTGCTCGGTGCGCAGCAACCGACCACAGGCCTGGATCAGGCGCAGCGAGGCGTCGGGCACGGCGATTTCCATGAACGGGTTGCCGCCCCGGGCTTCGATCCATTCAGCCAGCGCGGCTTCGACCGGGTCATCCGGCACGGCGAAGGGAATCTTGGCGATCACGACGTGCTCGCAGTAGGCACCCGGCAGGTCGACGCCCTCGGCAAAGCTGGCCAGGCCGAACAGCACGCTGTGTTGGCCATCGTCGACCCGCGCCTTGTGCTTGTTGAGGGTCTCCTGTTTGGACAGGTTGCCCTGGATCAGCACCAGCTTGCGCCAGTCGCGATCCAGGCCATCGAACACGTCCTGCATCTGCTTGCGCGACGAGAACAGCACCAGTGCGCCACGGGCATCCTCGACGATGGCCGGCAGTTCGCGGATGATCGCTGCGGTATGGGCGGTGGCATCCCGTGGGTCGGCGCCTAGATCGGGCACTCGCAACAGCCCGGCGTCACCGTGCACGAACGGGCTGGGCACCACGCATTGCACAGCATCGCGGGGCAGGCCCGAACGCATGCGGAAGCGGTCGAACTTGCCCAGGGCGGTGAGCGTTGCCGAGGTCACCAGAGCGCCATAAGCGACGTTCCACAGGCTCTTGCGCAGCATCTCGGCGGCCAGGATGGGGCTGGCGTTGACTTCGATGTCAAACAGCGCGCCGCTTTCAGCCAGGGTCAGCCAGCGGGCCATGGGCGGGTTGTCTTCCGGATCTTCGGCGGTGAACGCGGTCCACAGTTCCCAGTTGCCCTGGGCGCGGGTCACCAGGCTGCCGAACAGCGGGTACCACTCCTCGGCCTGGTGGCTGGCGATACCAATGTTGTTCTCGCCATCCATGCCTTCCTTGAGCAGGTCGGCCAGACGGGTAAACAGGTCGTTGAGGCGGGCGAAGCCTTTCTTGAGCTCGATGCCGACCTCGCGGATCTGCTCAGGCACCACCCCGCCTTCGAAACGGTAGCGCGGACGGTCACGGCCTTCCATGTCCTCGCCGGCGCGGAAATCCGCCACCTGCTCGCAGAGGGTGAACATGAACTGCTGCTGGGCGCGGACTTCCCGCGCCAGCTCCGGGACCTGCTCGATGTACTTGCCAAGGTCGCCCGGCAGCGGATGCTGGGCCAGCAGCTTGGTCAGGTTCTTGGCGGTCTGCTCCAGCCAGTCGGCGGTGGAGCGCAGGCGCGAATAGTGGGCGAAGTGGCCGATGGCCTTGTCGGGCAGGTGGTGGCCTTCGTCGAACACGTACAGGGTGTCGCGCGGGTCGGGCAGCACGGCGCCACCGCCCAGGGCCAGGTCGGCCAGGACCATATCGTGGTTGGTGACGATCACGTCGACCTTGCCCATGCCTTCACGGGCCTTGTAGAACACGCACTGCTGGAAGTTCGGGCAATGCCGGCCGGTGCACTGGCCATGGTCGGTGGTCAGGCGAGCCCAGTCCTGGTCCTCGATGGTTTCGGACCAGCTGTCGCGGTCGCCGTCCCAGCGGTTGCCGGCGAGCTTCTCGATCATGCTGTTGAACAGCTTCTGGCTGCGCTCGTCAACCTCGATGCGAAAGCCCTCTTCCTCGAACAGCTGGGCGGTGGCCGACTGGGCATGGCCTTCCTGCAGCAGGACGTCGAGCTTGGACAGGCACAGGTAGCGGCCGCGGCCCTTGGCCAGGGCGAAGCTGAAGTTCAGCCCGCTGTTGCGCATAAGGTCGGGCAGGTCCTTGAAGACGATCTGCTCCTGCAGGGCCACGGTCGCGGTGGCGATTACCAGGCGCTTGCCAGCAGCCTTTGCGGCGGGGATTGCGGCCAGGCTGTAGGCGACGGTCTTGCCGGTACCGGTGCCAGCCTCGACGGCCACCACGGCGGGCTCGCCGGCACGGCGGCCGTCGTCGTCGCAGGCGATGTCGCCGAGTACCTTGGCCACTTCGGCGATCATCAGGCGCTGGCCGTAGCGTGGCTTGAGGCTTTTGGCTTCGAGGAAACGCGAGTAGGCGCCCTGGATGGTGGCTTTGAGTTCGTTGCTGATCATGGTCTGCAGGCGCCCGGAGGGCTGGATATATTTTCAGTGTTTCGCATGGGCCGGCTATCATACCCCGCTATTGCCCTTTGTGCCGCATGGAGATCCGGATGCTTGCCTTTGCCCTGCCCTACACCTTGCATGTCCTGGCCGCCCTTGTCTGGGTCGGGGGGATGTTCTTCGCCTGGCTGGTGCTGCGGCCGGCAACGGTTGCCGCGCTGGAGGGGCCTGCGCGGCTGCGGTTGTGGGTGGAGGTTTTCCAGCGGTTCTTCAGATGGGTCTGGCTGGCGGTGGCGGTGTTGGCTGTCAGCGGGGTCGGGATGATTCACCTGCGGTTTGCCGGGTTCGAGACCGCGCCTCGTTACGTGCAGGTGATGATTGGCGGGGGGATTGTCATGTTTGCGTTGTTCATGCGGATTCAGTCTTTGTTGCTGCCTGAACTGCGGACGGCGGTGGAGGCTGGGGATTGGGCTTCGGGGGCTGGGGTACTGGGGCGGATTCGGCGGTTGGTGGGGGTTAATTTGTTGATTGGGGTGTTGGTGGTGGGGGTGGCCAGTTCGCGGGTTTGGGTTTGAGGGGGTTGGCTTCGGCTTCGGCTTCGGCTTCGGCTTCGGCTTCGGCTTCGGCTTCGGCTTCGGCTTCGGCTTCGGCTTCGGCTTCACAGATGATTGTTTTTGATTTTTGTAAGCACATTCGTAGGTGATGTCGACATTTATTCACCTTTTCGCCTTTACGGCGACCTACTTTTCTCTAGGGAAAAGTAGGCAAAACCGTTCCGCTCCGTTCATCCGGCCCCTGCGCTTCGCTCCGGGGTTCCCTCGCTCCGTTCTTGCTCCCGGGAGGACCGCGCTGAACGCCCCATCCTGGGGCGCAG
>NZ_JBLIYX010000028.1:0-44098 GCF_057480955.1 Pseudomonas sp. P65(2024) | reverse complement strand
TTGGGGATTTTGGGCAGGTCACGCAAGGGTTTCTTTTTGGTTGGCATACATGCACCTCTTACTCATGTTATGCCCGAACACAAAATTTCTGACACCCTCATCGCAAGACCTTGAAAGGGCTGGCCGTAAGGGCGGAAAGGTGAATAAGCGTCGACATCATAAATGAATACGCATACAACTTTCAAAACCACCCAACAACAACAACAACAACAACAACACGCGCTCCCACACAGGCAGAAGCACCAGACTCACAATAAAGAACGGATAGGACCTAAAGCCCTACCCGCCCAAAGTCACCCATCCATCTCAAGCCTTACCAGCCAACCGCCCCACCAGCCCATCGACAAACGCCACGGCATTAATAACCCCCTCATGCCCATCAGCGATCACCGTCGAGCTAGCCAGCCCGTTGACCGAAGCCTGCGCCAGCAACCCCGCCTCCCCCATCCGCACCCGTTCCAAGCTACGGCTCTCGCTGGCCCACCAGCAATCCACCCGGACCGCCAGCGGCCGCAGGCGAAACGCCTGGCTCAGTTCGACGTTGCGATCGAGAACAGCGAAACCATCGACGATCTCCCGCTGCAGATGCACATCCTCATGAATGGCCCGCAGCCGCTCGGCACTGACGCCCCCGGCAGCGGCCACCTGCTCGATGACCCATTCGGTCCGGTCGACCTCGGCCGGCAGACGCCCGGCCTCGTCAATGAAACCGACGATACGGGCTTCACCCACACCCGGAGCAAACGCCAGCAGCCCACGCAGCAGGCTCTCGTCCGCCCGCGCTACCTGCACCACCTCGACGGGCTCGGCCTCGAGGCCGGACACGTCCTTCGGTAGCAGGGTATCGACCAGGCCGACGAAGCCCACCTCCTGACCGGCCTGCTCCAGGGCATGAGCCACCTCCAGCGCCAGGGCGCCGCCCAGGGACCAGCCCAGCAGATGGTAAGGGCCGCTGGCCTGGGTGCGGCGGATCTGCTCGACGTAGTAGCCAACCATCGCCTCCCAGGACTCGTCCACCCAGCCCGGCACGGCATAGCACTTGTTGACCAGGCCATACACCGGACGCTCGTCGGCCAGGCGGCTGGCCAGCGGGTAGTAAGCGTAGGCACCGCCGCCGCCCGGCGGCAGGCAGAACAGCGCCGGACGCTGGCGTTGGCAACCGTTGAGGTTGATCACCGACGTTTTCAGGCGATCCTTGCCGCCGCCGATGAAATTCGCCAGTTCCTCGAAGCTCGCCATCAGCATGAACTCATGCAGGCTGATGTTGATGGCGAAAGCTTCACGTACCCTGTTCACCAGCGTGATCACCAACAAAGAGTGGCCGCCGAGCTCGAAGAAGTTGTCGTGCAGGCCAACCTGCTCGACCTTCAGCACCTCGCTCCAGATTGCGGCCAGTTGTTGCTCCAGCGCCGTACGCGGGGCCACGTAGCCCTGTTGCAGCTGGCTGGCATGCGGTTTCGGCAGGGCCTTGCGGTCCAGCTTGCCGTTGGCCGTCAGCGGCCACTGCTCCAGCACCAGGAAGTGGGTCGGGACCATGTAGTCCGGCAGGTTGGCTTTCAGATGCTGTTTCAGCGTGTCGCGCAGCGCTACGTGGTCTGCATTTTCGTCTTGGGCGATCAGGTAGGCCGCCAGTTGCTTGCCCCCTGCCCCGTCGATATCCAGCACCAGCACTTCGCGCACCGACGCATGCTCTTGCAGGCGCGCCTCGATCTCGCCCAGTTCGATACGGAAGCCTCGGATCTTCACCTGATGGTCGATCCGACCCACGTACTCGATCACCTCCTGGCCGCGATAACGCGCCAGGTCGCCGGTGCGGTACAGGCGCCCACCTTCGCTGGTGAACGGATCCGGCACAAAGCGTTCGGCGGTCAGCGAAGCACGGTTGTGGTAACCGCGCGCCAGGCCGGCGTGACCGACGTGCAGCTCGCCCGTGCAGCCCTTGGCCACCGGATTGAAATCGGCATCCAGTACATACATCGACAGGTCCGGGATCGCCGCACCGATCGGGCTGCCCGGCTGTTGCGTATCGGCAAAGCGGATCGGCCGGTAGGTCACGTGGACCGTGGTCTCGGTGATGCCGTACATGTTGATCAGGTTGTCGCAGTCCTCGCCGAAGCGCTCGAACCACGGTTGCAGTGCCGCAACGTCCAAGGCCTCGCCACCGAAGATCACGTAGCGCAGTGCCAGATCATCAGCACTGTCACAGGCCACCCGCATCAGCGGCTTGAACGCCGACGGGGTCTGGTTCAGTACGGTCACGCCCTGCTCCACCAGCAGTTGGTGGAAGTCTTCCGGCGAACGGGTCACCTCACGCGGCACGATCACCAGGCGACCGCCGTGCAGCAGCGCGCCGAAAATCTCCCACACCGAGAAGTCGAACGCGTACGAGTGGAACAGCGTCCACACATCCTGTGGGCCGAAGCCGAACCAGGCGTCGGTGGCCTTGAACAGACGCAGCAGGTTATGGTGCGGCAACAGCGTGCCTTTCGGCTTGCCGGTCGAGCCCGAGGTGTAGATCACATAGGCCAGGTTGCCCGGCTGGGTCAGGTGCTCCGGGTTTTCATCACTGTAACCGGCCAGGTCATCTTCCAGCTTCAAGCTGCGAACCTGCGCCGGCACGGGCAGATCGGCCAGCAGATGACCTTGCGTCAGCAGCAGCAGAATGCCGCTGTCGTCCATCATGTAGCTGAGCCGATCCTGCGGGTACTCCGGATCCAGCGGTACATAAGCACCACCGGCCTTGAGGATCGCCAGCAGGCCGACGATCATCTCGAACCCGCGCTCCACCGCAATACCCACCAGCACATCCGGCCCCACGCCCTGCTCGCGCAGCTTGTGGGCCAGACGGTTGGCGCGGCGGTTGAGCTGGTCGTAGCTCAGCGATTGGCCGGCGAAGGTCACGGCGACCGCCTCAGGCGTACGTGCTGCCTGCGCCTCGATCAGCTCATGGGCACACGCCATGCTCGGATAGCTGGCAATCACCTGCTCCGGATCGGCGCTCAGGGCAATCTCGCCCAAGGCCCGTTGCGGTGCGTCCGCCAGCCCTTCCAGCAGCTCGACGAAGTGCGTCGCCAACTGCCCGACAGCCGATTCGGCGTAACGGGCGCGATCGAACTTGAAGCTGGCCGACAACCTGTCGCCCACCTGTGCCACCAGCGTCAGCGGATAGTTGGTCTGTTCCTGGCTGACCACCTCGCCGAACGCCAGCTCCTGGGGTGCACCGGCCTGCAAAGCCTCGGACACCGGGTAGTTCTCGAACACCAAGATAGTGTCGAACAGCGCCTCGCCGCTCCAGCCGGCCCAGCGCTGGATCTCGTACAGCGGCGTGTGCTCATGCTCGCGCAAGGCCAGGTTCAGTGCCTGGACCTGTTGCACCCACTCGTCAACACGCTGCTCGGAACGTGGGCTGGCGACCACCGGCAAGGTGTTGATGAACAGTCCCAGCTGCTCCTCGACGCCCGGCAGCTCGGTCGGGCGACCCGCCACGGTGGCACCGAAGGTCACGCTGGCCTGGCCGGTGTAGCGCTGCAACAGCAGCAGCCAGGCCGCCTGGACCAGGGTGTTGAGGGTGACCCGCTGCTCCCGGGCAAAATCGCCCAGGCGCTGGGTGCGCCGTGCATCGAGCGTAACCTCATGCTCGGCCTGCCCATGCCCCTGGGCGTCGGACCGCAAGGCCTGGGCCAGGCGCGTAGGCTCGTCCAGCCCGGCCAGGCGCTCGCGCCAGAAGGTTTCACTGGCCTGCTGGTCCTGATTTTGCAGCCACTGGATATAGTCGCGGTAACGGCTGGTCTTGGCCGTTGGCACGACACCGGCGTAACGCTGCAGCACCTCGCCGAACAGCCGCGAGCTGCTCCAGCCATCCAGCAGGATATGGTGGTTGGTCAATACCAGCTGGTAGTGCTGCTCGCCGGTACGGATCACCGCCAGGCGCAGCAGCGGACCGCTGGCCAGGTCGAAGCCGGCGCGCAGGTCGGCCTCGGCCCAGGCCTGCAACGCGGTCGGCAGGTCGGCCTGAGCGCGCCAGTCCAGTTCCACCAGCGGCAGGCGCACCTCGCGCAGGACAACCTGCAGCGACTGGTCGTAACCGCTGACGAAGCTGCTGCGCAGCACCTCGTGGCTGTCCAGGGTGGCCTGCCAGGCCGCGACGAAGCGTGGCACATCCAGGCCCTGCACCTCGACCCGCAGCTGGTTGATGTAGTTGCCCGCCGCCTGCTCGTAGAGGCTGTGGAACAGCATGCCCTGCTGCATCGGCGACAGCGGGTAGATGTCCTCGATATTGCCCGCCGCCACCGGCAACGCCGCCAACTGGCGCTGGTCGAGGCTGGCCAGCGGGAAGTCCGACGGCGTCACGCCCGCCACGCCCGGGGTGGTGCAGTGGGCGATCAGCTGGCGCAGTTCCTCGGCGTACTCGTCGGCCAGGCGCTGGATCTGCCCACGCTCGAACACGGCGCTGCTGAAACTCCAGTCCAGGGCCAGTTCACCGGCGTAGACCTGGCCATCGATGCTGAGCAGGCTGCCCAGCGGCGCCTCCGGGCTCTGCCCCTGTCCCGCGCCTTCCGGCGCCGGGACGAACAGGCCCTGCTCGCTGTCGAAGCTGCCATCGAACTGCCCCAGGTAGTTGAATACGATGCTGCCCTGGGCCAGGGCGCCGAGGGCCTGGCGGGCCTGCTCGTCGCCCAGGTAGCGCAGCACGCCGTAGCCGATGCCCTTGGCCGGCACGGCGCGCAGCTGTTCCTTGACCGCCATGATCGATGCGCCCAGGTCGCTTGCCGGGGTCAGTTTCAATGGATACAGGCTGCTGAACCAACCGACCGTGCGGGTGATGTCGAGGTCGTCGAACAGGTCTTCGCGGCCGTGGCCTTCCAGGCGAATCAGCGCGTGCGCCTCGCCGGTCCAGCGGCGGATGACCCGGGCCAGCGCCGTCAGCAGCAGGTCGTTGACCTGGGTGCGGTAGGCGGCCGGCGCCTCCTGCAGCAGTTGCCGGGTCAGCTCGGCGTTCAGCTGGGTGCGCACCGAGATCTCATGTTTACGCTGCTGACCGCCCTCTGGGTTCGCCCCGGGCAGGACGTCGCTGACACCCTGCAACTGCGCCTGCCAGTAAGCCAGCTCGGCCGCCAGCGCGGGGCTGCGGGCATGCTCGCGCAGGTGCTCGGCCCAGGCCTTGAGCGAGCTGCTCTTGGCCGGCAGCACCGGCGTCTTGCCGGCCGACAGGGCCTGGCAGGCCGCCTGCAGGTCTTCGAGCAGGACGCGCCAGGACACGCCGTCGACCACCAGGTGATGGATCACCACCAGCAGGCGCTGCTGGCCTTCGGGCAGGTCGATCAGCACCACCCGCAGCAACGGGCCATGCTTCAGGTCCAGGCTGCGCTGGGCCTCGTCGGCCAGCTCCGGCAGGCGCGCGGCGTCGTCCAGCTGATGCACCCACAGCAACTGCTGCGCATCGACCGGCGCGAATTGCCCATGCCACTGCCCCTGCTCTTCGCTGAACCGCAGGCGCAGGGCATCGTGCTGCTCCACCAGCAGCTTGAGCGCCGCCTGCAGCAACACCACGGTCAACGGCTGGCGTGGGCTCAGCATCACCGCCTGGTTCCAGTGGTGACGCTGGGGAATCGCGGTATCGAAGAAGCGCGCCTGGATCGGCACCAACGCCAACGAGCCGCTCACCAGCTCGACCACTTCGGCTGCCGGCTTCTTCTCGATCAGCTTGGCCACCGCCGCCAGTTGGCCGATGGTCTGCTTCTCGAACAGCTGCTTGGGGCTCAGCTTGATGCCCTGGCGCTTGGCCCGGGCGATGATCTGCAGGCTGAGGATGGAATCGCCGCCCAGCTCGAAGAAGTTGTCGGTGCTGCCCACCTGCTCGCGCTTGAGCACTTCGCACCAGATCGCGGCAAGTTTCTCCTCGATTTCGCCCACCGGCGCGGTGTAGCGCTGCCTGGCCACGCCCGGCTTGGGCAGGGCCTTTTTGTCCAGCTTGCCGTTGGCGGTCAATGGCAGGCGCTCGAGCAGCAGCACCTGTGCCGGTACCAGGTACTCCGGCAGGCGCGCCTGCAAGGCCTGGCGCAGCGCCTCGGCCTGCAACTCGACGCCCGCCGCCGGCACGGCCCAGGCCACCAGTTGCAGACGCGACGGATCGCTGTCCAGGGGCAGCGCCAGCACCACGGCTTCGCCGACCCCAGGCAGGCCTTGCAGCACCTGGCCAACTTCGCCCGGCTCGACCCGGTAGCCGCGAATCTTCACCTGGTCGTCGCCGCGCCCCAGGTATTCCAGCACGCCCTGGTCCAGGCGCGCGCGGTCACCGGCACGGTACAGCCGCTCGCCGTTCTGGCCAAAGGGGTCGGGGACGAAACGCTCGGCGGTCAGCCCCGGCTGGCCGACATAGCCCTGGGCCAGGCCCTGGCCACCCAGGTACAAATCGCCTGCCACCCGCTCGGGCAGCGGGTTGAGGTAGGCATCCAGCACCCGCGCCTGACCGTTGTCCAGCGGCCGGCCCACCGGCACGCTGCGCCAGCCGGGCAGGCGTTCGCCGACTTCGTGGGTGAGGATGCCCACGGTGGTCTCGGTCGGACCGTAGTGGTTGATGATCCGGCAGCCGGGCTTCAGACGCCGGACCTGCTCGATCAGGGCCCAGGAGCTGGCCTCGCCGCCAAGGATCAGCAGCTGCTCGGGCAACACCCGCTCAGGCTGCGCGGCCTGCAGCAGGCCTTGCAGGTGGCTGGGCACGATCTTCAGCACATCGACCCGGTGCTCGGCCATGTAGCTGGCAAAACCGTCCGGATCGAAGCCCTGGTCGTGGCCCAGCAGGTGCAGCAGCCGGCCCGAGGCCAGCGCGCCGAACAGCACGGTGTGGCCCAGGTCCGCGGCCACGGTGGAGACCATCGCCAGGCTGGCGCCGGGTTGCAGGTCGAGGCGTTGCAGCACGCCCTGCAGGTAGTTGGCCAGTGCGCCGCGGCTGATCACCACGCCCTTGGGCTGCCCGGTGGAACCCGAGGTGTAGATGATGTAGGCCGCTTGCTGCGGATCGATGTGTACCGCCGGTGGCTGGTCGCTGCGGTCGCCGTGCTGCGCTGCGTCAAAAGCCAGCGCCGGGCACACGCCCAGCCCCGCCGCCTGGGCGTCGCCCAAGGCGTGCACCAGCAGGCGCGCGTCGCTGGCCTGCAGCAGCTGCTGCAGGCGTTCGGCGGGCTGGCGGCTGTCCAGCGGCAGGTACACCGCGCCCAGTTTGAGCACGGCCAGCAGGCTGGTCACCCATTCGATGGAGCGCTCCTGGCACAGCGCCACGGTCATGCCCGGGGCGATACCCTGTGCCTGCAGATAGTGAGCGAAGCGGTTGGCTTGCTGCTCCAGCTCCGCGTAGCTGACCCTACGATCACCCGCGCGCAGCGCCGGCTGCTCGGCACCGGTGTTCAGGCCCTGGCGCCACAGGGCGAGGAAGTCCGCCTGCGGCCAGCTGTGGGTGCTGGCCTCGACCTGCGCGGCCTGGGCATCGGGGTGTTCGCACAGCGCCGCCTCGGGGTGCTCGACGAGCGTGCGCAGCACCGCCTGGAACGAAGCGGCCAGGCGCTCGATGGTCGCGGCCTCGAACAGGTCCGTGCTGTAGTTGAAGTAGCCTTGCAGGCCGTCGGGGGTCTCGGTGAAATCGTAGGCCAGGTCGAAACGGGCGTCGTTGCCTTCGACCGGGAAACCGCTGACGCTCAGCTCGCCCAGCATCTGCCGGGCTTGGGCGCCTGCCTCGGTGTCGGCCATGTTCTGGTTGATCTTCACCTGGAACAGCGGGTTGTGCCCCAGGTTGCGCTCCGGCGCCAGGGCATCTACCAGGTGCTCGAACGGCAGTTCCTGGTGCGACTGCGCGCCACTGACCACCTGCTTCACCTGCTCCAGCAGGGCCGCGCCGCTCTGGCGCTCGTCCACCTGCACCCGCAGCACCTGGGTGTTGATGAAGAAGCCGATCAGGCCTTCGACCTCCTTGCGGTTGCGCCCGGCATTGGGCGCGCCGATGCGGATGTCGGCCTGGCCGCTGTAGCGCGCCAGGGTCACGGCCAGGGCCGCGAGGGTCAGCATGAACACGGTCTGGCCCTGGCTGCGCGCCTGGGCCTTGAGCTTGGCCGACAGCGCCGCCGGCACATCGCTGCGCAGGGTCGCGCCGCGGTAGCTGGGGTGCGCCGGACGCTCATGATCCAACGGCAGTTCCAGCACCGGGTGCTCGTCCCCCAGTTGCTGCTTCCAGTATTGCAACTGGCGCTCGCCCTCGCCGGCCTCGAGCCAGGCGCGCTGCCAGATCGCATAGTCGGCGTACTGCACCTCGAGCGGTGGCAGGTCGGCGGCGCGGCCCTGGGACAGCGCTTCGTACAGGTGCACGAACTCCTGCACCATCAGCTCGCCCGACCAGCCGTCGGAGACGATATGGTGCATGCACACCGTCAGCACATGTTCGGTGGGCGCCAGGCGCAGCAACCGGACCCGCAGCAGCGGCCCGTCGAGCAGGTCGAAGGGCGCATCCAGTGCCTCACGCACCTCGGTGCGCAGGCACTGTTCGATATCCTCGCCCGGCCCGGCCTGTACCTCGCGCACTTCCAGGCTCACGCCCGACTGCTCAAGGACCTGCTGGTGAAACTCCCCCTCCTCGGAGACGAAACGCGTGCGCAGGCTTTCGTGACGCCGCACCAGCGCGTCCAGGGCCTCGGCCAGGGCCTGCTGGTTCAGCGAACCGCTCAGGCGCACCGCCATCGGCACGTTGTAGAAGCTGCTCTGCGGCTCCAGCTGCCAGAGGAACAGCATGCGCTGCTGGGCATAGGACAGCGGGATGCGCGGGCTGTCGTGGCGGGTGACGGCGATCGGCAACAGGCGGAAGCTCTGCCCGGTCTCGCGCATCTTGTCGAAGATCTGCCGACGCTGCTCCAGGGCAAGGCCCACAAAGCGCTTGGCGATACGTTCTGCTGTGCTCTTGTCCATCTCAGACGCCCGCCATTTCATTCATCATTCTTTCGATATCGGACAAGCCGTCCTCGCTCAACGACAGGCCGGTGGAGGCACAAGCCTGGGCAAAATCATTCAATTGCGGTTTCTCGAATAGCAGGCGCAGCGGGATGTCGATCCCCAGGCCCGAGTTGATCTTGGAAATCAGCTGGGCCGCCAGCAGCGAGTGCCCGCCCAGCTCGAAGAAGTCGTCATTCAGGCCCACCCGCTCGACCTCCAGCACCTCGGCCCAGAGCGCCGCCAACTGCTGCTCCAGTTCGCTGACCGGGGCCACGTAGGCCGACTGCGCCTGGCGGGTATCGGGGGCCGGCAGCGCCTTGCGGTCGAGCTTGCCGTTGGGTAGCAGAGGCATGCGCTCGAGCAGCACCAGGTACATCGGCACCATGTAGTCCGGCAGGCTGGCGCCCAGGTGCGCCTTCAGTTCGGCGCGCAGGCCGCCCTGCTCCTCGGGCATCGCGTTGGGCACCAGGTAGGCGGCCAGTTGCTTGCCGCCCGGGCCGTCGATATCGACCACCAGCACCTCGCGCACCGCCGGATGCTCACGCAGGCGCGCCTCGATCTCGCCCAGTTCGATACGGAAGCCGCGGATCTTGACCTGGTGGTCGATGCGCCCGGCGTACTCGACCAGCCCCTGTTCGCGATAGCGCGCCAAGTCGCCGGTGCGGTACAGGCGGGCACCCGGCGTAGTGGCGAACGGATCGGGGATGAAACGCTCGGCGGTCAGCCCCGGGCGGTTGTGGTAACCGCGGGCCAGCAGCTCGCCACCCACCAGCAGCTCGCCGATGGCCCCTGGCAGGGCCAGGTCGCCGTCGGCATCCACCAGGTGGATCGAACGCCCGGCCAGGGCCTTGCCGATCGGGACCTGCACCGGCAGGGGCTGCTCGCCGGTGACATAGGCACTGCAGTCATGGCTCATGACGCTGACGGTAGCCTCGGTCGGCCCGTAGGTGTTGAGCAGGCGCACATGGCCGAGCCCGGCCTGTTGCCAGGCCAGCACGCCGTCGGCGGCCATGGCCTCGCCGCCCATGTGCACCTGGCGCAGCACGCCATAGTCGCGCGGGCCCTTGGCCGCGAAGTCCTTGGCCAACAGGTACCAGTAGGCGGTCGGCAGGTCGGCGAAGGTGATGCCTTGGCTCAGCACTTCGCGGTAGAAGGTCTCGCTGTCCCACAGTGTCGGGCCGCGCACCACCACGCTGGCGCCGCAGATCAGCGCCGGGTACAGCTGCTCGACGAAGGCGTCGAAGTTGAAGGTGGAGAACTGCAGCACCCGGTCGGCCGCCGACAGCCCGCAGAAGCCCTTGGCGACATGGGCGTGCCGGCTCAGGGCAGCAGCGCTGATGCCCACGCCTTTGGGACGGCCGGTGGAACCGGAGGTGTACATGATGTACGCCAGGTTGTCGGGGTCGCCCAGCTCGGGCAATGCATGGCTCGGCCAGGCGTCAAGGGCCTCGCTGTCCAGGCACAGGCTGCGCACGTGCGGCGCCACGGCCAGGTCCTGCAGCTGCGCGCTGTGGCCGAGCAGCAGGACGATGCCGCTGTCCTCCATCATGTAGGCGAGGCGCTCGTGCGGGTAGTCGGGGTCCAGTGGCACATAAGTGCCGCCGGCCTTGAGCACCGCCAGCAGGCCGACCACCATGTCCAGGCTGCGCGGCAGGGCGATGCCCACGCGAACATCCGGGCCGATGCCTTCCTGGCGCAGGCGGTGGGCCAGCTGGTTGGCGCGCTGGTCCAGGGCCTGGTAGGTGAGCTGCTGCCCTTTGCAGATCAGCGCCGTGGCCTGCGGCGTGCGCGCGGCCTGGTCGGCAATCAGCTGCTGCACGGTGCGCTGGTCGGGGTAGACGGCCTCGTGCCGGCTCCATTGCTCAAGGAGGGTCTGGCGCTGCGCCGCATCCAGCAGCGGCAGTTCGACGATGCGCTGGGCCGGCTGGGTGCTGACCGCCTGCAACAGGTTCAGCCAGTGCCCGGCCATGCGCTCGATGCTGGCGTGCTCGAACAGGTCGCTGACGTAGGTCAGGGTCGCGCCCAGGCCGTCCTCGCTCTCAAAGGTGTCCAGGGCCAGGTCGAGATGCGCCGTGGGATTGTCCCAGGCCAGGCCGGCGATGCTCAGCCCCGGCAGCTCGCGGACATTCTCCGCACGGTAGGCCTGGTGGTTGAACATCACCTGGAACAGCGGGTTGTGGCTCAGGCTGCGCTCCGGTTGCAGCGCCTCGACCAGTTGCTCAAACGGCAGGTCCTGGTGGGCCTGGGCCTGCAGGGCGGTGTGCTTGACCTGCTGCAGCAGCTCGCTGAAGGTGGTCTGCAGGTCGAACTCGGCCTTGAGCACCTGGGTGTTGACGAAGAAGCCGATCAGCCCTTCGGTCTCGGCCCGGGTGCGGTTGGCGATCGGCACGCCGACGCGGATATCGGCCTGGCCGGTCTGGCGGTGCAACAAGCTCTGGAACGAAGCCAGCAGCAGCATGAACAAGGTCACCCCTTGCTCGCGCGCCTGCGCCTTGAGCGCCTGGGCCAGGGCCGCCGGGACCTCGAGGGTCAGGCTGCGTCCGGCATGGCTCTGCACGGTGGGACGCGGGTGATCGGTGGGCAGTTGCAGCACATAGTGCTCGCCACCCAGCTGCGCCAGCCAGTAGTCCAGCTGGCGGGCCTGCTCGCCGGCCTCCATCCACTGGCGCTGCCAGGCGGCGTAGTCGGCGTACTGCACGGCCAGGGCAGGCAGCTCGGGTTGCTGGCCCTGGCTCAAGGCCAGGTAGGCGTCGACCACTTCGTCGACCATGATCGGCATCGACCAGCCATCGGCGACGATGTGGTGCAGGGTCAGCACCAGCACGTGATCGTCCTCGGCCAGGCGTAGCAGGCGTACCCGCAGCAGCGGCCCCTGGCTCAGGTCGAACGGGCGCTGCACTTCGCGGGCCACGCGCTCGCGAACCGCCTCGGCGCGGGTGTCCTGGAGCGACTCCATGACCAGGGTGAAGGTGCTCGCCGGGTGAATGCGCTGCAGCGCTTGTCCGCCCTCCTGGTGGAAGGTGGTACGCAGGCTTTCGTGACGGGCCACCAGGGCCTCGAACGCCTGGCGCAGCGCTTCCAGGTTAAGCCGGCCTTTGAGTTGCAGGGCGGCGGGGATGTGATAGGCGGCGCTGCCCGGCTCCAGTTGCCAGAGGAACCACTGGCGCTGCTGGGCATAGGACAGCGCCAGCGGCTGGCCGCGGTCCACCGGCAGCAACGCCGGAGCCAGGCTGGTACTGCCTTGTGCGGCGAGCGCGGCGAAGCCTTGCAGGTCGGGGCACTCGAACAGACTGCGCAACGCCAGCTCCAGGCCCAGCCCCTGGCGCACCCGGGCAATCACCTGGGTCGCCAGCAGCGAGTGGCCGCCGAGCTCGAAGAAGTTGTCGTGCAGGCCGACCTGTTCGACCTTGAGCACCTCGGCCCAGATCGCGGCCAGGCGTTGCTCCAGCTCGCTGCGCGGCGCCACGTAGTCCGCTTGCGCCTGGCTGGCGTCAGGCTTGGGCAAGGCCTTGCGGTCGAGCTTGCCGTTCGGCGTCTGCGGCATCGCCTCGAGGAACACCAGGTGCGCGGGCACCATGTACTCCGGCAGGCCGGCCTTCAGTTGACGCAACAGGTCGGCACGCAGATCGTCACCGGCCTGCGCGCTCGGCACCAGGTAGGCCGCCAGTTGCTTGCCGCCCGCGCCGTCGATGTCGATCACCAGCGCCTCGCGCACCCCCGGGTGCTCGCGCAGGCGGGCATCGATCTCGCCCAGCTCGATACGGAAACCGCGGATCTTCACCTGATGGTCGACCCGGCCGACGAACTCGATGACGCCATCGGCGCGCAAGCGCGCCAGGTCGCCGGTGCGGTACAGGCGCCCACCGGCACTGGCGCCGAACGGGTCGGGAATGAAGCGCTCGGCGCTCTGGCCCGGACGGTTGTGGTAACCCCGGGCCAGCAGCTCGCCGCCCACCAGCAGCTCGCCGATCGAACCCGGCAAGGCCAGGTTGCCGGCCGCATCGACCAGGTAGACACTGCGTCCGGGCAGGGCCTGGCCGATCGGGATCTGGCCGGGCAAGGCGGCCTGGCCAGTGACATAGTCGCTGCAGTCATGGCTGGTGATGCACACCGTGGCCTCGGTCGGGCCGTAGGTGTTGACCAGCCGCACACCGGCCAGCCCCGCGGCGCGCCAGGCCAGTACGCCATCGGCGGCCATGGCTTCGCCGCCCATGTGCACGCGGCGCAGCTGGCCGTAATCCCGCGGCCCGTGGGCGGCGAAGTCCTTGGCCAGCATGTGCCAGTAGGCGGTCGGCAGGTCGCTGAAGGTCACGCCCTGCTCCAGCACTTGGCGGTACCAGGTCTCGCTGTCCCACAGCGCCTGGCCGCGCAGCACCACGCGGGCGCCGCAGACCAGCGCCGGGTACAGCTGCTCGACGAAGGCGTCGAAGTTGAAGGTGGAGAACTGCAGCGCCCGGTCCGCCGCCGTCAGCCCGAAGCGGCCGACGAAGCCCAGCACGTGCCCGCGCAGGGCCGCGGCGCTGATGCCAACGCCCTTGGGGCGGCCAGTGGAGCCGGAGGTGTACATGATGTACGCCAGGTTGTCCGCCTGGGTCAGGTTGGCCAGGTCGTCCTCGACGCAGCCTTGCAGCCAGTCGTCGCCCTGGTCCAGGCACAGGTTGCGGACCTCTGGGGCAACGTTCAGGCGCGCCAGCACGCCCGACTGGGTCAGCAGCAGGCGCAGGCCGCTGTCCTGGATCATGTAGGCCAGACGGTCGTGGGGGTAGTCGGGGTCCAGCGGCACATAGGCGCCGCCGGCCTTGAGCACCGCCAGCACGCTGACCACCATGTCCAGGCCGCGCTCGATGGCGATGCCGACCGGTACGTCCGGGCCGACACCGAGGGCGCGCAGCTTGTGGGCAATGCGGTTGGCGCGGCGGTTCAGCGCCTGGTAGGTCAGTTGCTCGCCCTCGCAGACCAGCGCCACGGCTTGCGGGGCCTGGGCGGCCTGCGCCTCGAACAGCTGATGCACGCAAGGGGCGGCGCTGAAGTCGGCAGGTTGTTCGGACCCGCTCGCCAGCTGCCGGTGTTGCTCGAAGTCCAGCAGCGCCAGGTCGCTGATCGCCTGCTGCGGCTGCCGGGCGATGGCGCGCAGCAGGACCAGCCAGTAACCGGCCAGGCGCTCGACGGTGGCGCGCTCGAACAGCTCGGTGACATAGGTCAGGCTTGCGCCCAGGCCGTCATCGCTCTCGAAGGTGTCCAGGCTCAGGTCCAGCTGGGCGGTGTGGTTGTCCCAGGCCAGCCCTTCGACGGTCAGCCCCGGCAGTTGGCGGGCATCGCCTGCGCGGTAGGTCTGGTGGTTGAACATCACCTGGAACAGCGGGCTATGGCTCAGGCTGCGCTCGGGCTGCAGCGCCTCGACCAATTGCTCGAAGGGCAGGTCCTGATGGGCCTGGGCCTGCAGGGCGGTGTGCTTGACCTGCTGCAACAGCTCGCCAAAGGTGGTGCGCAGGTCGAACTCGGCCTTGAGCACCTGGGTGTTGACGAAGAAGCCGATCAGGCCTTCGGTTTCGGCGCGGGTGCGGTTGGCGATCGGCACGCCGACGCGGATATCGGTTTGCCCGGACACGCGGTGCAACAGGCTCTGGAATGAAGCCAGCAGCAGCATGAACAGGGTCACGCCCTGTTCGCGTGCCGTGGCCTTCAGGGCCTCGGCCAGCTCGCGTTCGAGGGTGATGTCCAGGCGCTCGCCGACATGGCTCTGCAACAGCGTACGCGGACGGTCGAGCGGCAGTTCCAGCACTGGCTGCACGTCGCCCAGCTGTCCGCGCCAGTAGTCCAGCTGGCGGGTCTGCTCGCCAGCGGCCATCCACTGGCGCTGCCAGGCGGCGTAGTCGGCGTACTGGAACGCCAGGGCCGGCAGTGGCGCGGCAGCGCCCTGACAGTAGCCGGCATACAGGCGCACCACCTCATCGACCATGATTGGCATCGACCAGCCGTCGGCGACGATATGGTGCAGGGTCAGCACCAGCACATGGTCGTCTTCGGCCAGGCGCAGCAGGCGGGCACGCAGCAGCGGGCCGTTTTCCAGGTGGAATGGCTGGCGGGCTTCTTCGGCCACCCGCGCTTGCAAGGCGTCAGCGCTGACCGCATCGACAGCCAGGTCGAAGTCGCTGGCCGGGTGGATGCGCTGCCAGGTCTGCTCGCCTTCCTGATGGAAGGTGGTGCGCAGGGTTTCGTGACGGGCGATCAGCGCGGCGAAGCTGCTGCGCAGGGCCTCGATGTTCAGCTCGCCCTTCAGGCGCAGGGCCGATGGGATGTTGTAGGCGGCGCTTTCAGGCTCCAGCTGCCAGAGGAACCACTGGCGTTGTTGGGCGTAGGACAGCGGCAGCGGCTGGTTGCGGTCCACGACAGTGAATGCAGGCGCCTGGCTGGCCGAGCCTTGGCCGGCGGCCTGGGCGAAGGCCAGAAGGTCGGCGGACTCGAACAGGCTGCGCAGCGGGACCTCCAGGTCCAGACGCTGGCGGATGCGCGAGGTCACCTGGGTGGCCAGCAGCGAATGACCGCCGAGCTCGAAGAAGTTGTCGTGCAAGCCAACCTGCTCGACTTTCAGCACTTCACTCCAGATCGCGGCCAGTTGTTGCTCCAGTTGCGTACGTGGCGCTACATAGCCTTGTTGTAGCTGGCTGGCGTCGGGCTTCGGCAGGGCCTTCCGGTCCAGCTTGCCGTTGGCCGTCAGCGGCCACTGCTCCAGCACCAGGAAGTGGGTCGGGACCATGTAGTCCGGCAGGTTGGCTTTCAGGTGCTGTTTCAGCGTGTCGCGCAGGGCGGCGTGGTCGGTGGATGGGTCTTGAGCGATCAGGTAGGCCGCCAGTTGCTTGCCCCCTGCCCCGTCGATATCCAGCACCAGCACTTCGCGCACGGAGGCGTGCTCTTGCAGGCGTGCCTCGATCTCGCCCAGTTCGATACGGAAGCCTCGGATCTTCACCTGATGGTCGATCCGGCCCACGTACTCGATCACCTCCTGGCCGCGATATCGCGCCAGGTCGCCGGTGCGATACAGACGTCCACCTTCGCTGGAGAACGGGTCCGGCACGAAGCGTTCAGCAGTCAACGAGGCGCGGTTGTGGTAACCGCGTGCCAGCCCGGCATGACCGACGTGCAGCTCGCCCGTGCAACCCTTGGCCACCGGATTGAAATCGGCATCCAGTACATACATCGACAGGTCCGGAATCGCCGCACCGATCGGGCTGCCCGGCTGTTGCGTATCGGCGAAGCGGATCGGCCGGTAGGTCACATGGACCGTGGTCTCGGTGATGCCGTACATGTTGATCAGGTTGTCGCAGTCCTCGCCGAAGCGCTCGAACCACGGTTGCAGTGCCGCAACGTCCAAGGCCTCGCCACCGAAGATCACGTAGCGCAGCGAAAGGTCGGACGCCCTGTCACAAGCCACCCGCATCAGCGGCTTGAACGCCGACGGGGTCTGGTTCAGTACGGTCACGCCCTGCTCCATCAGCAACTGGTGGAAGTCTTCCGGCGAACGGGTCACCTCACGCGGCACGATCACCAGGCGACCACCGTGCAGCAGTGCACCGAAGATCTCCCACACCGAGAAGTCGAAGGCATAGGAGTGGAACAGCGTCCACACATCCTGCGGGCCGAAGCCGAACCAGGCATCGGTGGCCTTGAACAGACGCAGCAGGTTGTGGTGCGGCAGCAGCGTGCCTTTCGGCTTGCCGGTCGAGCCAGAGGTGTAGATCACATAGGCCAGGTTGCCCGGCTGGGTCAGGTGCTCCGGGTTTTCATCACTGTAACCGGCCAGGTCATCTTCCAGCTTCAAGCTGCGAACCTGCGCCGGCACGGGCAGATCGGCCAGCAGATGACCTTGCGTCAGCAGCAGTTGAATGCCGCTGTCTTCCATCATGTAGCTCAGACGGTCCTGCGGGTACTCCGGATCCAGCGGTACATAAGCACCACCGGCCTTCAGGATCGCCAGCACGCCGACGATCATCTCGAAGCCGCGCTCCACGGCGATGCCCACCAGCACATCCGGCCCCACGCCCTGCTCGCGCAGCTTGTGGGCCAGGCGGTTGGCACGACGGTTGAGCTGGTCATAGCTCAACGCCTGCCCGGCGAAAGTCACGGCAATCGCCTCAGGCGTACGCGCCGCCTGCGCCTCGATCAGCTCATGGGCGCACAGCGTGCTTGGGTAGCGCTGCACTTCGGCTTTCCACTCGCCTTGCTCAGCCATGTCGAGCAACGGCAATTGCGCCACACGCTGCGCGTGGTCCTGGCAGATGCCCTGCAACAGGTTGCGCCAATGCCGGCCGATGCGCTCGACCGTGGCCGGGTCGAATAGCGAGGTGGCGTAGGTCAGTGCCGCGATCAGCCCGCCGTCGTGTTCGGCGGTGTTGAGGATCAGGTCGAACTGGGTGGTCTGCCCTTCCCAGCTCAAGCCCTCGACCTGCAGCTCACCCAGCTGACGGGCCATGCCCGGACTTTCGGCCTGGTGGTTGAACAGCACCTGGAACAGCGGGTTGTGGCTCATGCTGCGCTCGGGCTGCAGCGCCTCGACCAGCTGTTCGAACGGTAGGTCCTGGTGCGCCTGGGCCTGCAGCGCGGCCTCGCGGACCTGCTGCAGCAACGCGGTGAAGGTGATCTGCGGCGCGAACTCGGCCTTGAGCACCTGGGTATTGACGAAGAAGCCGATCAGCCCCTGGGTTTCGGCACGGGCACGGTTGGCCACCGGTACGCCGACACGGATATCGGCCTGCCCGCTGTAGCGGTGCAGCAGCGTCTGGAACGACGCCAGCAACAGCATGAACAGGGTCACTCCCTGCTGGCGGGCCAAGGCCTTGAGTGCCTGCGCCAGGGAGGCATCGATATCGATGGCCAGGCGCGCGCCGTGGAAGTTCTGCACCGACGGCCGCGGACGGTCGACGGGCAGCTCCAGCAGCGGTTGCTCGCCGGCCAGTTGCTGGCGCCAGTAGCCGAGCTGGCGTTCCTGCTCGCCGGCTTCCATCCAGTCACGCTGCCACACCGCGTAGTCGGCGTACTGGATCGGCAGCTCGGCCAGGGTCACTGGCGAGCCCTGGCGCAAGCCTTGGTAAAGACGGATCAGCTCGTCCACCAAAATTGGCGTGGACCAGCCATCGGAGACGATATGGTGCACGGTGAGGATCAGCACATGCTCTTCAGGCCCCAGCACCAGCAGCCTGACTCGCAGCAGCGGGCCCTGTTGCAGGTCGAAGGGTTGTTGCACCTCGACCTCCACCCGCGCGCGGATGGCCGCTTCCAGGCTGGCCGGATCGGCAACCGCCAACGGCTCCACCGCCAATGCCAGCGGCATCGACGGATGGACGATCTGCACCGCGCCGTCACCCTCCTGGCGGAAGGTCGTGCGCAGGGTCTCGTGGCGCGCCACCAGGCTGTCGAAGCTGCGCTGCAATGCTTCGATGTCCAGCGCGCCCTTGAGCCGCAGCGCCGCCGGAATGTTATAGGCGGCGCTGTGCGGATCGAGCTGCCAGAGGAACCACTGGCGCTGCTGTGCGTATGAAAGCGCTGCCCCGTCCGCAGATTCCCTTCTGAAGATCGGGGTGACCCCGTAGAGGTTGACACCCTGGCGCTTGAGCAAGGCTGCCAATGCCTTGCGCTCCCTGGTGGACAGCGACTTTACGGAGTCGAGCAGCTCTTGCACTTTGAATGTCTCCCGCTAAGCGATCAGATTATCTATTTCCTGTGCAGTAAGACGTTTCAAGGCCTCCAGGGATTTAGTCAGTTCGTCATGGGCGTTGGCGACCTGCCCCGACTTGCGTTCGACCACCTGGCTGAAATCGCCCAGGGTGGCCTGCTCGAACAGCTCGTTCAGGCTCAGATCGACGCCCAGTTGCTCACGCACCCGGCCGATCACCTGGACGATCAGCAGCGAGTGCCCACCGAGGTCGAAGAAGTTGTCCTGCAGGCCCACCCGCTCGACGTGCAGCACCTCGGCCCAGATCACCGCCAGCTTGCGCTCCAGCTCCGTGACCGGCGCCACATGGGCTGGCTGCAGTTGGCTGGCGTCCGGCAGCGGCAGGGCCTTGCGGTCCAGCTTGCCGTTGGGGGTCTGGGGCATGCGCGCCAGGCCCACCAGGTGGCCCGGCACCATGTAGTCCGGCAGGCCGGCCTTCAGGTGCGCGCGCAGCTCGCCGCGAAGCGCTTCCACGCCTTGCTGCGCGTCGTGCAGCACCAGGTAGGCCGCCAATTGCTTGCCGGCCGGACCGTCGATATCGATCACCGCGGCCTCGCGGATCGCCGGGTGCAGCAGCAGGCGCTCCTCGATTTCGCCCAGCTCGATACGGAAGCCACGGATCTTCACCTGATGGTCCAGACGCCCGACATACTCGATCACGCCGTCGTCGCGGTAGCGGGTCAGGTCGCCGGTGCGGTACAGGCGCGCGCCCGGCTCGCTGGCGAACGGATCCGGCACGAAGCGTTCGGCGGTCAGCCCCGGACGGTTGTGGTAGCCGCGCGCCAGGCCATCGCCGCCGATCAGCAGCTCGCCGCGCGCGCCTTGCGGCAACACGTCCAGCTCGGCGCCGAGCACATGCAGGCGGGTGTTGGCCAGCGGACGGCCCAGCCATACGTCGTCGCTGGCGGTCAGGTAGTGGCAGGCCGACCAGATGGTGGTCTCGGTCGGGCCGTAGACGTTCCACACATGCCCGGCCTGGGCAATCAGGCGCTGGGCCAGCTCGGCGCTCAGCGCCTCGCCGCCACACAACACCTTCTTGCCGGCGAAGGCCCCGGGCGCCGCGGCATCCAGCAGCATGCGCCAGGTCGATGGCGTGGCCTGGACGACGCTGACCGCTTGGGCCTGGATCACCGCCAGCAAGGCCTGCGGGTCCTTGTTCACCTGCTCGCCCAGCAGCACCACGCGGGCGCCGCGCAGCAACGGCAGGTACAGCTCAAGGCCGGCAATGTCGAACGACAGCGAGGTCAGCGACAGCACCTTGTCCGAGGCATCGATGCCCGGCTGGCGCGCCATGCTGCACAGGAAGTTGACCAGCGCGTCGTGGCGGATGGTCACGCCCTTGGGCTTGCCGGTGGAGCCGGAGGTATAGATCACGTAGGCGAGGTTGTCCGGCAGTGCCAGCTGGCGCGGGTTGTCCTCGCCGTGCTCGGCCGGCAGCGGCCGGTCCAGGCACAGGCTGTGCACCTGCGGCGGAATCGGCAGGCGCTGCAGCAGGCCGGACTGGGTCAGCAGCAGCGCGATGCCGCTGTCCTCCATCATGTACGCCAGGCGGTCCTCGGGGAATTGCGGGTCCAGCGGCACGTAGGCGCCACCGGCCTTGAGCACCGCCAGCAGGCCGACCAACATGTCCAGGCTGCGCTCCACGGCAATCCCCACCAGCACATCGGGGCCGACGCCCAGGCTGCACAGGTGATGGGCCAGGGCGTTGGCGCGACGGTTCAGTTGCTCGTAGCTCAGCGACTGCTCGCCCAGCACCGCGGCGATGGCCTGCGGCGTACGCGCGGCTTGCGCCTCGATCAGCTGCTGGATGGTCTGCCAGCGTGGGTAGTCGGCGGCGCTGTCGTTCCAGGCGTGCAGGGTGCGCTCGCGCTCCTCGCGGCTCAGCAACGGCAGTTCGGCAACCCGCTGCCCGGCGTCCTGGCAGATGCCCTGCAGCAGGTTGCACCAATGCTCGGCCATGCGCGCCACGCTGGCAGCCTCGAACAGGCTGGTGGCGTAGGTCAGGGTCGCGCTCAGGCCGCCTTCGTGCTCGGCAGTGTCCAGGGTCAGGTCGAACTGCGCGGTCTGCTTGTCCGAGACCAGCCCCTGCAGGCTGAGGCCCGCCAGTTCGCGGGACTCGCCCAGCACCTGGGTCTGATGGTTGAACATTACCTGGAACAGTGGGCTATGGCTCAGGCTGCGCTCCGGCTGCAGGGCCTCGACCAGTTGCTCGAAGGGCAGCTCCTGGTGCGCCTGAGCACCCAGGGCGGTGTGCTTGACCTGTTGCAACAATTCGTCGAAGCGCAGTTGCGGCTGGAAGCGGGCATCCAGCACCAGGGTGTTGACGAAGAAGCCGATCAGCCCTTCGGTCTCGGCCCGTGTGCGGTTGGCCACCGGCACGCCGACGCGGATATCGGCCTGACCGGAATGGCGATGCAGCAAGGCCTGGAACGAAGCCAGCAGGAGCATGAACAGGGTCACGTCCTGTTGCCCGGCCAGTGCCTTGAGCTGGGCGACCAGGCCCGGTTCCAGGCTCACCTGCAGGCGAGCACCGTCGTATTGCTGCACGGCCGGGCGTGGGCGGTCGGTGGCCAGTTCGAGGATCGGCTGGGTACTGCCCAGGCGCGCTTGCCAGTAGTCCAGCTGGCGCCGTTGCTCGCCGGCCTCCATCCACTGGCGCTGCCAGGCGGCATAGTCGGCGTACTGGAACGCCAGGGCCGGCAGCTGCGGGGCCTTACCCTGCAGATGGCTTTCATAGCCGCGCACCAGTTCGTCGACCATGATCGGCATCGACCAGCCGTCAGCGACGATGTGGTGCAGGGTCAGCACCAGCACGTGTTCGTCGGCGGCCAGGCGCAGCAGGCGGGCGCGCAGCAGCGGGCCGTGCTCGAGGTTGAACGGCTCGCGCACCTGGGCCTCGACCCAGGCATGCAGCGCCGGCTCATCCAGGGCAGCCGAAACGACCTGCAGCGGAACATCGAGCGTCGGGTGCACCACCTGCTGGGCACTGTCGCCCTGCTGCCTGAAGGTAGTACGCAGGGTTTCATGACGGGCGATCAGCGCGGCGAAGCTGCTGCGCAGGGCCTCGATGTTCAGCTCGCCCTTCAGGCGCAGGGCCGAAGGGATGTTGTAGGCGGCGCTTTCAGGCTCCAGCTGCCAGAGGAACCACTGGCGTTGTTGGGCGTAGGACAGCGGCAGCGGCTGGTTGCGGTCCACGGCAGTGAATGCAGGCGCCTGGCTGGCCGAGCCTTGGCCGGCGGCCTGGGCGAAGGCCAGAAGGTCGGCGGACTCGAACAGGCTGCGCAGCGGGACTTCCAGGTCCAGGCGCTGGCGGATGCGCGAGGTCACCTGGGTGGCCAGCAGCGAATGACCGCCGAGCTCGAAGAAGTTGTCGTGCAAGCCAACCTGCTCGACTTTCAGCACTTCGCTCCAGATCGCGGCCAGTTGTTGCTCCAGTTGCGTACGTGTCGCTACATAGCCTTGTTGTAGCTGGCTGGCGTCGGGCTTCGGCAGGGCCTTGCGGTCCAGCTTGCCGTTGGCCGTCAGCGGCCACTGCTCCAGCACCAGGAAGTGGGTCGGGACCATGTAGTCTGGCAGGTTGGCTTTCAGGTGCTGTTTCAGCGTGTCGCGCAGGGCGGCGTGGTCGGTGGATGGGTCTTGAGCGATCAGGTAGGCCGCCAGTTGCTTGCCCCCTGCCCCGTCGATATCCAGCACCAGCACTTCGCGCACGGCAGCGTGCTCTTGCAGGCGCGCCTCGATCTCGCCCAGTTCGATACGGAAGCCTCGGATCTTCACCTGGTGGTCGATCCGACCTACGTACTCGATCACCTCCTGGCCGCGATAACGCGCCAGGTCGCCGGTGCGGTACAGGCGTCCGCCTTCGCTGGAGAACGGATCCGGCACAAAGCGTTCGGCGGTCAGCGAGGCACGGTTGTGGTAACCGCGCGCCAGGCCGGCGTGACCGACGTGCAGCTCGCCCGTGCAACCCTTGGCCACCGGATTGAAATCGGCATCCAGTACATACATCGACAGGTCCGGAATCGCCGCACCGATCGGGCTGCCCGGCTGTTGCGTATCGGCGAAGCGGATCGGCCGGTAGGTCACATGGACCGTGGTCTCGGTGATGCCGTACATGTTGATCAGGTTGTCGCAGTCCTCGCCGAAACGCTCGAACCACGGTTGCAGTGCCGCCACATCCAGGGCTTCGCCACCGAAGATCACATAGCGCAGTGCCAGATCATCAGCACTGTCACAGGCCACCCGCATCAGCGGCTTGAACGCCGATGGGGTCTGGTTGAGCACGGTGACACCCTGCTCCACCAGCAGCTGGTGGAAGTCTTCCGGCGAACGGGTCACCTCACGCGGCACGATCACCAGGCGACCGCCGTGCAGCAGCGCGCCGAAAATCTCCCACACCGAGAAGTCGAACGCATAGGAGTGGAACAGCGTCCACACATCCTGCGGGCCGAAGCCAAACCAGGCGTCGGTGGCCTTGAACAGACGCAGCAGGTTATGGTGCGGCAGCAGCGTACCTTTCGGCTTCCCGGTGGAACCCGAGGTATAGATCACATAGGCTAGGTTGTCCGGCTGGGTCAGGTGCTCGGGGTTTTCATCGCTGTAACCGGCCAGGTCATCTTCCAGCTTCAGGCTGCGAACCTGCGCCGGCACGGGCAGAGCGGCCAGCAGATGACCTTGCGTCAGCAGCAGCTGAATGCCGCTGTCGTCCATCATGTAGCTCAGGCGGTCCTGCGGATATTCCGGATCCAGCGGCACATAAGCGCCACCGGCCTTCAGGATCGCCAGCAGGCCGACGATCATCTCGAGCCCACGCTCCACCGCAATACCCACCAGCACATCCGGCCCCACGCCCTGCTCGCGCAGCTTGTGGGCCAGGCGGTTGGCACGACGGTTGAGCTGGTCGTAGCTCAGCGATTGCCCGGCGAAGGTCACGGCGACCGCCTCAGGCGTACGTGCTGCCTGCGCCTCGATCAGCTCATGGGCACACGCCGTGCTCGGATAGCTGGCCACCACCTGCTGGTCTTCCACCGGCAGGCTAATTACACCCAGTGCGCGCTCACCGTCAGCCGCCAACTGCACAAGCAAGTGCTGGAAGTGCCCCGCCAACTGGTCGATGGCCTGTTCGCTGAAGCACTGGCGATCGAAACTGAAACTCGCCTCCAGGCGCTCACCTACATGCACCACCAAGGTCAGCGGGTAGTTGGTCTGCTCCTGGTTGAGCACCTCGCCGAACTGCAGCCCCCGCGGCGCGCCCTGTTGCAGCGCCTCGGCGACCGGGTAGTTCTCGAAGACCAGAATATTGTCGAACAGCGCCTCGCCGCTCCAGCCGGCCCAGCGCTGGATCTCGTACAGCGGCGTGTGTTCGTGTTCGCGCAAGGCCAGGTTCAGCGCCTGGACCTGCTGCACCCAGTCGCCCACGGTCTGTTCCGGGCGCGGGCTGGCGACCACCGGCAAAGTGTTGATGAACAGCCCCAGTTGCTCCTCGACACCCGGTAACTCGGCCGGGCGTCCGGCCACGGTGGCACCGAAGGTTACGCTGGCCTGGCCGGTGTAGCGCTGCAACAGCAGCAGCCAGGCCGCCTGGACCAGGGTGTTGAGGGTGACGCGCTGGTCCCGGGCGAAGTCCGCCAGCTGCCGGGTCTGCTGCGCCTCGAAACGCAGCGCCAGCGCACCATGGCCCTGCCCCTGGGCCGAGGACTTGAACGCCTGGACCAGACGGGTCGGCTCTTGCAGCTCGGCCACCTGCTCACGCCAGAAGGTTTCGCTGGCCTGCTGGTCCTGGCCTTGCAGCCACTGGATATAGTCGCGGTAACGGCTGGTCTTGGCGCCCGGCGTCACACCACTGTAGCGCTGCAGCACTTCGCCCAGCAGGCGCGAGCTGCTCCAGCCATCCATCAGAATGTGATGGCTGGTGTAGATCAGGTGATGACTGTCATCATCCGTGCGGATCAGCGTCAGGCGCAGCAGCGGGCCGCTGGCCAGGTCGAAACCGGACTGGCGCTCGGCCTGGGCCACGGCATCCGGATCCTGGGGCGGGTCGAGTTCGACGAAAGGCACCTGTACCTGACGGCGCACCACCTGCACCGGCGCCGGCAGATCCTGCGGGAAGCAGCTGCGCAGCACTTCGTGGTTGTCCACCACCGCCTGCCAGGCCGTCCGGAAACGCGCCATGTCCAGCCCGCGCACATCCACGCGCAGCTGGTTGATGTAGTTGCCCGCCGCCTGCTCGTAGAGGCTGTGGAACAGCATGCCCTGCTGCATCGGCGACAGCGGATAGAGGTCCTCGATGTCCCCGGCCACCAGCGGCAGGCCATCCAGTTGCGCCTGGGTCAGCTCGGCCAACGGGAAGTCAGACGGCGTGACGCCCTGGTGTGGCGCCTGGGCGCAGTGCTCGACCAACTCGGTGAGCACCTGCTCGTAGCGACGCGCCAGGGCCTCGATGGTCTCGGGGCGGAACACCTCGCGGCTGAAGCCCCAGTCCAGTTCCAGCTCGCCCTGGTAGACCTGACCGGTGATGCCGAGCCAGTTGCCCAGCGGGCTGTCCAGATCCTGGGTGGCGCCGCCGCCCTCGCTGGCCGGGGTGAACAGGGCGCCCTCGGCCTCGGCGAAGCTGCCGTCGAACTGGCCCAGGTAGTTGAAGGTCACCCGTGGCTGTGGCAATGCCGCCAGGCGCTCGCGCAGGTCGGGCTCGCCGAGGTAGCGCAGCACGCCGTAGCCGATGCCTTTGTTCGGCACCGCGCGCAACTGCTCCTTGATCGCACACAGCCCCGCGCCCAGCGCCCGGGCCGGCGTCAGGCGTACCGGGAACAGGCTGCTGAACCAGCCCAGGGTGCGGCTGAGGTCCAGTTCCGGGAACAGGTCCTCGCGGCCATGGCCTTCGAGCTGGATCAGGATCGACTCCTCTTGAGTCCAATCGCACAATACACGCGCCAGGGCCGCCAGCAGCAGATCGTTGACCTGGGTGCGGTAGGCAGCGGGCGCCACCTGCAGCAGTTTGCGGGTCAGCGCGGTGTCCAGACGCGACGAGGCATGGGCGACGTGACGGTTGGTCTGGGCGCCCGACGGATTGTCCCGGGGCAATTCATCGCCAGCGGCTGCGAGGCCGTCCAGCCAGTAATCGGCTTCGGCCAGCAGTTCGGGGCTGCGGGCATAGGCGCCAAGGCGCTCGGCCCAGGCCTTGAGCGAACTGCTCTTGGCCGCCAGCGTCAGCGGCTTGCCCGCGGCCAGGGCGGTGTAGGCCAGTTGCAGGTCTTCCAGCAGCACCCGCCAGGACACCCCGTCGACCACCAGGTGGTGGATCACCAGCAGCAAACGCTGCTGGCCTTCGGGCAGGTCGACCAGCAACGCCCGCAGCAGCGGCCCCTTGGCCAGGTCGAGGCTGCGCTGGGCCTGCTCGGCCAGGGCCGGCAGCTCGGCCACATCATTCAACGCGCGAACCCAAAGCATGTCCTCGGCCTTGCCGGCCTGGAACTCGGCCTGCCAGGTATCGCGCTGGGTGAAGCGCAGGCGCAGGGCGTCGTGCTGGTCGACCAAAGCCTGCAGCGCGCCCGTCAGGCAGTCGGCGCGCAGCGCCTGGGTCGGCTTGAGCAGCAGCGCCTGGTTCCAGTGCTGGCGCTCGGGAATATCGGTTTCGAAGAAACGCGCCTGGATCGGCAGCAACGCCAGCGTGCCACTGACCTGCTCGAGCGCTGTGGCCTTTTTCTCGATGCGCTTGGCCACCGCCGCCAGCTGGCCGATGGTCTGTTTCTCGAACAATTGCTTGGGGCTGAGCTTGATGCCCTGGCGCTTGGCCCGGGCAATGATCTGCAAGCTGAGGATCGAGTCGCCGCCCAGCTCGAAGAAGTTGTCGGTGCTGCCGACCTGGTCGAGCTTGAGCACCTCGGCCCAGATCGCCGCCAGGGCCTGCTCGATCTCGCCGACCGGCGCGGTGTACTGGCGCCGGGCGACACCCGGTGCCGGCAGGGCGCGCTTGTCGAGCTTGCCGTTGGCGGTCAGCGGCAGGCGCTCCAGGACCAGGATCTGCGCCGGCACCATGTAGTCCGGCAGGCGGTCCTGCAATTGCTGGCGCAAGGCTTCACCCTGCAGCCCCTGCCCCACGCACCAGCCCACCAGTTGCAGGCGGCTGTCGTCACCGTCCACCGGCTGGGCCAGGACCACCGCTTCGGCGACCCCGTCCAGCCCCAGCAGCACCCGCGCCACTTCGGCCGGTTCAACGCGATAACCGCGCACCTTGACCTGGTCGTCGGCGCGGCCAATGAATTCCACCTGGCCCGAACGGTTGCGCCGCACGCGGTCGCCGCTGCGGTACAGGCGATGACCTGGCCGCGTCGGGTCCGGCACGAAGCGTTCGGCGGTCAGACCCGGCTGGCCCAGGTAACCCTGGGCCACGCTGGCACCGCCGATATACAGCTCGCCCGCGACCTGGTCGGCCACCGGGTTGAGCACATCATCGAGCAGCAGCACATGGGCGCCCGGCAGCGCCGTGCCCACTGGCACGGCGCGGGCCTCGGCGGCGAGGGTCGAGACCTCGTGGGTCAGCACGCCGACCGTGGTCTCGCTCGGGCCATAGTGGTTGATCAGGCGGCAGCCCGGCTTGAGCCGGCGCACCTGCTCCACCAGGGCGGGCGTGCAGGCCTCGCCACCGACGATCAGCGCCTGTTCGGGCAGCACATCGGCGGGCGTGCCGGCCTGCAGCAGCGCCGCCAGGTGGCCGGGGACGATTTTCAGCACGCCGACCCGGTGTTCGGCCATGTAGCGAGCGAAGGCGTCCGGGTCGAAGCCCAGCGCCTCGGGCAGCACGTGCAGCAAGCGCCCGCCGCACAGGGCGCCGAACAGCACGGTGTGGCCCAGGTCGGCGGCGATGGTCGAGACCAGCGCCATGCTCGCCTCCGGCGCCGGCGCCAAGCGTTCGAGCAGGCCGGCGACGTAGCTGGCCAGGGCGCCATGGCTGACCAGCACGCCCTTGGGCTGGCCGGTGGAGCCGGAGGTGTGGATCACATAGGCCGGCGATTCGGCCCACAGCGTGATGGCTGGCGCGCTGGCTGGCAGGTGCTGCCATTGTTCGGGCACATAGGCCAAGCACAGGCGATCGACGGCGGCCAGGCTGGTCAGTCGGGCATCGCCGGCGGCGCACAACAGTACCTTGGCCTGCGCCGCGTCGAGCATCTGCCGCAGGCGCGCCTCAGGCGCCTTGGTGTCCAGCGGCATGTACACGGCGCCGGCCTTGAGAATGCCGAGCATGCCGGTCAGCCAGTCCAGCGAACGCTCCATCAGCACCGCGACCGGCTGGCCGCGGGTCACGCCCTGGCGTTGCAGGTAATGGGCCAGGCGGTTGGCGGCCTGATCGAGGGCATCGAAGCTCAGGCTGTGCTCCAGGCTACGGGCGGCGAGCGCCTCGGGCTGCCGTTGCACCTGCTGCTGCCACTGCTCCAGCACCAGTGCCGGCGCCTCGCGCTCCGGCGCCTGCCCGACACGCAGCGGCGCGGCCAGGCGATGCAGCGGCAGTTGCGGCGCGTCGAGCAACTGGCCCAGCAGCTCGATGAACGCCGGAATGAACGCCTCCACCGTGGAACGCTGGTAGAGGTCGCTGGCGAAGGTCATCTCGCCATGGATCAGCTGGCCGTCGTCGGTGATATCCAGCGCCAGGTCGAAGTGGGTGCCGACCTTGTCCAGCGGGTACTCGGCGACGCTCAGACCCGGCAGGGCCAGCGAGCGCTGGCGTTGCATGCCGACGTTCTGGTTGAACTTGACCTGGAACAGCGGGTTGTGGCCCAGGTTGCGCTCCGGCACCAGCGCGTCCACCAGTTGCTCGAACGGCAGTTCCTGGCGCGCCTGGGCACCGAGCACCGCTTCGCGCACCTGGGCCAGCAGGTCGTCGAAGCTCAGGCGCTCGTCCACCTGGCAGCGCAGCACCTGGGTGTTGACGAAGAAGCCGATCAGCCCCTCGACCTCGGCGCGGCCGCGGTTGGCGTTGGGCACGCCGATGCGGATATCGCGCTGCCCGGCCTGGCGCGAGAGGAACAGCGAGAAGCCCGCCAGCACCAGCATGAACAGGGTCATGCCCTGGGCGCGGGCGTAGCCGCCCAGGCGTCGGGAAAGCTCGGCACCGAAGTCGAAGCTCAAGGTCTGGCCGTCGAAGCTCTGGGTCAACGGGCGGGCAAAATCAGCGGCCACTTCGAGCAGCGGCTGCTCCTGGCCCAACTGCTGGCGCCAGTAGTCGAGCTGGCGCTCGCCCTCCCCGGCCTCCAGCCAGCTGCGCTGCCAGATCGCATAGTCGGCGTACTGCACCTCCAGCGCCGGCAGCTGCGGCGCCTGGCCCTGGCTGAAGGCCTGGTAGCTGTGCACGAACTCCTTGACCATCACGTCCATCGACCAGCCGTCGGAGACGATATGATGCATGCTCACCAGCAGCACGTAGTCTTCAGCCGCCAGCCGGTACAGGCTGGCACGCAGCAGCGGCCCGTGCAGCAGGTCGAAGGGTTGGTGGCTGGCCTCGCGCACCTGCGCGGCCAGCTCGGCCTCGCGCCGCTCACTGGCGACCTGGGTGAGATCGACCTGCTCCAGCGGCACGACCTGGGTTTCGAGGATTACCTGGCGCGGCTGTTCGCCATCGACCTGGAACACCGTGCGCAGCGCCTCGTGGCGTGCCACCAGGTGCTCGAACGAGCGCTGCAGGGCCGCCACGTCGAGCCGGCCGCTCAGGCGCAGGCCGGCGGCCATGTTGTAGGCCGCGCTGTGTGGCTCCAACTGCCAGAGGAACAGCAGGCGCTGCTGGGCGAAGGACAGGGGAATGCTGGCGAAGTCGTGACGCGACTCGACCACCGGCAACAGGCTGAAGTCCTTGCCGTCCTCGCGCAGCTTGGCGAGGAACTGCCGGCGCTGCGCCAGGGGCAGGCTGACGAACCGTTTCGCAATGCGTACCGCCATGTTGCCACTCATGCCTCAACCCCTTCCAACGAACTCATGAACGCATCCATATCCGACCAGTCGTCATCCTTATCGCCACCCTCCAGGCGGCCCAGCTCGGCGGCCAGGTCGCCCAGCGCCGGGTGTTCGAACAAGCTGCGCAACGGCAGCACCAGGCCCAGCTGGTCCTTGATCCGCGCCAGCACCTGGGCGGCCAGCAACGAGTGCCCGCCCAGCTCGAAGAAGTGATCGTCCAGGCCGACCTTGGCCACGCCCAGCACCTGCATCCAGATCTGCGCCAGCTGCTGCTCGGTGGCGCTCTGCGGCGGCCGATACTCAGCCTGCAACGCGCTCGGGTCCGGTACCGGCAGGGCCTTGCGGTCCAGCTTGCCGCTGGGCGTCAGGGGCAGGCGCGGCAACAGCAGCAGGTGGCCGGGCACCATGTATTCGGGCAGGCGGGCCTTGAGCAGGCTGCGCACCTGCTGGCGGAAACGCGCCTGCTCGGCGGCGTCCTGTTCGGCGGCGTCGGGTACCACATAGGCGACCAGTTGCAGGCCACCGGTCATCGGCAGGGCCAGCACCACCGCCTCACGCACGCCCGGGCACTGCTGCAGGCGCGCCTCGATCTCGCCAAGCTCGATGCGGAAGCCCCGCACCTTGACCTGGTGATCGACACGGCCGATGTACTCGATGGCGCCGTCGGCGCCCAGGCGCGCGCGGTCGCCGGTGCGGTACAGGCGCTCGCTATGGGCGAACGGGTCGGCGACGAAGCGCTGGGCGCTCAGCGCCGGCTGGCCATGGTAGCCGCGAGCCAGGCCCGGGCCACCGATGTACAGCTCGCCCACGGCGCCCGGCGGCAGCAGTTCGAGGTCATCGTCGAGGATGTACAACCGACGCTGCGCCAGGCCCTGGCCGATGGGGATGCCGCGCCAGGACACCGCCTCGTGGCCGAGCCCGGTGCAGTCGTGGATGGTCGAGACCACCGTGGCCTCGGTCGGGCCATAGGTGTTGAGCAGGCGCACATGGCCCAGCCCGGCCAGTTGCCACAGGCGCAACCCGTCCACCGCCATCGCCTCGCCGCCGACGTGGATCTGGCGCAGCGCGCCGTAGTTGGCCGGCGGACGCGCCGCGAAGTCCTGTACCAGCCAGTACCAGTACGCGGCCGGCAGGTCGGCCAGGGTCACGCCGTGGCTGACCAGCACCTCGTGCAGGGCGGCGCTGTCCCACAGGCGGGTATCGCGCAGCACCACGCAGGCACCGTGGCACAGCGGCGGGAAGAACTGCTCGACGAAGCCGTCGAAGCTGCTGGTGGCGAACTGCAGGACACGGTCGCCTTCGCGCAGGTCGCTGTAGTCGATGGCGCGGGCGATGAACTCGCTCAGGGCGCCGTGGCTGATGGCCACGCCCTTGGGCCGGCCGGTGGAGCCGGAGGTGTAGATCACATAGGCCAGGTTGTCGTGCGTGACGGTAAGCGCCAGGTCGTCCGCCGGTACGTCGTCCAGCGCCAGTTGGTCCAGGCACAGGCAGCGCAGCCCATCCTGCGCCGGCAGGCCGGGCAACTGGGCGGTGGTGGTCAGCAGCCATTGCAGGCCGCTGTCCTCGAAGACATGGCCCAGGCGTTCGGCCGGCGCCTGCAGGTCCAGCGGCACATAGGCGCCACCGGCCTTGAGCACGGCGAGCAGGGCCACGGCCAGGTACAGCGAGCGGTCCAGGGCCACGCCCACCAGCACATCGGGGCCGACGCCCTGGTGGCGCAGGTGGCGGGCCAGGCGATTGCTGCGGGCGTTGAGTTCGGCGTAACTCATCGACGGCGCCGCAGCGCCGTCGGCCAGGATCAGCGCCAGCGCCTCGCCGCTGCGGGCGGCCTGGGCTTCGAACAGGCGCTGCACCGGCACCCGCGGCGACACTTCGGACACCGGGCACAGCAGCGCCTGGCGCTCGGCCTCGGCCAGCAGCGGCAACTCGCCCAGGCGCTGGCGCGGCGCCTGGCAGACCGCGCGCAGCAGGTTGCGCCAGTGCCCGGCCAGGGCGGCGATGGTGGTTTCGTCGAAGAGGTCGGTGGCATAGGTGAAGGCGGCGAACAATTGCTCGCCCTCTTCCCGCGTATCGAGCATCAGGTCGCTGGTGGCGGCATGCTGGCGACGGCTGCCGGCCAACTGCTCGGCGCTCAGGTAGCCTACGCACAGACCGCAGTCCAGACGCACGTCATTGAGGTCGGTAACCAGCGGCTGGTGGTTGAACATCACCTGGAACAGCGGCGTATGACTCTGGCTGCGCTGGGGCTGCAGGGCCTCGATCAGCGCGTCGAACGGCAGGTCCTGGTGCGCCTGGGCACCGACCGAAGCCTGGTGCAGGCTGCGCAGCAGGTCGCTGAAAGGCGTCTGCGCGGTGAACTGGCTGCGCAGCACCTGGGTATTGACGAAGAAGCCGACCAGCCCTTCGGTTTCGCTGCGGTTGCGGTTGGCGATCAGGCCGCCGACACGAATGTCGGTCTGGCCGCTGTAGCGGTACAGCAGGGTCTTGAACACCGCCAGCAGCACCGTGGACAGGGTCACGCCGTGCTGCTGGGCCAGCTGCTTCAGGTCCTCGCGCAGGCCCGCGTCGAGCGTCAGCTCCAGGCGCTCGCCGAGGTGGCTGGGCTGGGCCGGGTAAGGCCGGTCGGTCGGCAGCTCCAGCAACGGGTGCTCGTCACCCAACTGCTCGCGCCAGTAGTCCAGCTGGCGCTCGCGCTCGCCGGCCTCCAGCCAACTGCGCTGCCACAGCGCATAGTCGCGGTAGTGCACCTTGAGCTCCGCCAGCTGCGGCTCGCGCCCCGCCACCAGGGCGTCGTAGCTGCGCATGAACTCGTCGATCAGGATGTTCATCGACCAGCCGTCGGCGATGATGTGGTGCAGGGTCAGCAGCAGCACGTGCTCCTGGGGCGCCAGGCGCAACAGGGCGATGCCGAACAGTGGCCCGCCTTCGAGGTCGAAGGCCTGGGTGGCCTGGGCCGCCATCTGCTGGTGCGCGCGCTCCCAGCGCGTGGTTTCAGGCAGGTCGGCCAGGTCGAACAGCTGGATGCTCACCGGCGCCGGTTCCGCCACCTGCTGCAACGCCCGCTCGCCGTCCTGGGCGAAGGTGGTGCGCAGGCATTCGTGGCGGGCGACCAGCAGGCTGAACGCCCGCTCCAGCGCCTCGACCTGCAGCTCGCCGTCGAGGCGCACGGCCATCGGCAGGTTGTAGGCGGCGCTGTGGGGTTCCAACTGCCAGAGGAACCACATGCGCTGCTGGGCGTAGGACAGGCCGTCGCGCTCGCTCAGGCCGACACAGGACGACATGGGCAGCTGCGCGAAATCAATGCCCTCGCGTCGCATCCCTTCGAGGAACAAGCGGCGCTTGTCCAGGGGCAACTCGATGAAACGGCGGGAAAGTTTCTGGGCGTCTACGGCATTCATGTGTGAGGTCCTTGCTGGTCGGCGGCGCGACCGGAAGGTCCGGGCGCATCAACAAGAACGAATGGGCGCAGGGATGATTTAGCGGCAGGCGTTCTACGCTGGCGCCCCGGGGGCGCTGCGCGCCCCTTTCGCGACGCAAGGCCGCTCCCACAAGAATTCGCGCCGGCCTGCCGGAACACGAAAGGGCTGCGCAGCAGCCCTGGGGATCGGCAAATCAGGCCTGGTCCAGCGAATGCCCCTCGGCCATTGCCACGATCACCTTGCGCGGGCCTTCGAATGGCGCGCGGGCATGGGCGGCGAGCATGTTGTCGAGCATCATCACGTCACCCTCCTGCCAGGGGAAGCTGATCTTGCAGCCCTCCAGCACCTGGCGGATCTCGTCGAGCACCTCGTCCTCGATGGGCGAACCGTCGCCGTAGTAGACGTTGCGCGGCAGGTCTTCCTCGTCGACGATGTCCAGCAGGCTCTCGCGCACGTCGGCCGGCAGGTTGGAGATGTGAAACAGGTGCGCCTGGTTGAACCAGACCATGTCGCCGGTCACCGGGTGCCGGGCCACCGCCTGGCACACCTGGCGGGTACGCAGCTCGCCGTCATCCTTCCACTCGCAGGTGATGCCATGGCCCCTGCAGTAGGCCTCGACCTCCTCCTGGTCCTCGGTGTTGAACACCTGCTCCCAGGACACGTCCAAACCGTTGCCGAAGTTGCGCACGTACATCAGGCCCTTGCTGACGAAGCGCTCGCGGATATGCGCCGGCACGCGACGATAGACCTCGCGACTGTCGGCGATCGGCGTCTCGCCACCACTGCGGGCGGCAATCATGCTGTAGAACCAGATCTTCATCGGCCAGTCGCGGGAGTAGGCCTGCTCGTTGTGCAGCGGAATATGCTGGTGCGCCGGGTACTCGGTGGAGGTGTAGACCCCCTGGGTAACGTTGGTACGCGGTGTCGAGCCGAACTCGTAGTTGAGCAACGGATGACCGAAGCTGGCGGCGAACTGACGGAACTGCTCGGCGCCCTCCAGGCGGAATCCACGAAACAGGATGCCACCGTCGCGCGGCAGGTGTTCATCCACCAGCGCCTTGAGCTCGTCGAACACCTCCAACAGGTGGGTGTCGTCGTCACCCGCCTCCACCAGCAACGGCAAACGTCCCTGCTCCGGCAATAGCGGACGCACTGTAAATCCCACAGCAACACCCATGACGGGCCTCCTGTACACATTCGATGAAAGGGACCGGCGGCCCGTGGGCACGCTCGCGTCCGGTGATAGGAGGACGTTTCGAAGCGCGGGCAAATTAGTCGACCATTCCCACACCCCGCAGGACTCCCTGGAAACACTTGCTTGCAATTGGCTCATCAGGTTTTGCCCTGCTCATGCGTCTCTTTCTGATACGGCCGGGCTTTTGCCCCTGAACTTCGCCATTGACACTGCGTACCCCATGTCGAAAAAGTCACGCTCGAAAATCTGGTTCCTCGTGCACAGCTGGCTGGCCCTGCCCATCTGGTTCTTCGTGCTGATCGTCTGCGTCACCGGCACCCTGGCGGTGATCAGCCGCGAGATCGTCTGGCTGGCCAACCCGGAAACCCGTGCCAACCCGCCTTCGGACGAGGCCCGGCGGCTTAACTACGACGAACTGCTGGTGGCCATGCAGCGCGATCAGCCCGGTATCGCCGTGGCCAGCCTGATGACCCTGAGCGAAGCGCACTTCGCCATGCTGTCGGACGTCACCTACCCCGACGGCCGCACGGTCCGGGTCTACGTCAACCCCTACACCGGGCATATCCAGGGCGTCACCCCGTCGTTCAACTTCGAGGAGTTCACCCGCGCCCTGCACGGTTGGTGGCTGGTGCCGCATACCAACGGCTACAGCTGGGGCTGGTACCTGGTGTCGCTGCTCGGCCTGCCGATGCTGGCCTCGCTGGTCACCGGGCTGGTGATCTACAAGCGATTCTGGAAAGGTTTCTTCAAGCCGACCCTGCGCTTCAACCAGGGCGCGCGGATCTTCTGGGGCGATTTTCACCGCCTGAGCGGTATCTGGTCGATCTGGTTCATCGCGGTGATCTCCATCACCGGCGTCTGGTTCCTGATCAAGGCCTTGCTCGCCGACAACCACATATCGATCTCCAGCGAGCCGATCGTGCCGGTGATCGCCCGGGAAAAGGTGCCACTGACCGCCGACGGCAGCCCGACGCCGATGATCAGCCCGGACGAGGCCGTGCGCATCACCCAGCGCGAGATCCCCGGCTTCGACGTCGACTATGTCGGTTTCCCCAGCAATGCCTACGCCCACCTGAGCATCGGCGGCATCAGCTGGTACCCGCTGATGTACCAGAAAGCCGAGATCAACCCCTACACCGGCGAGGTGGACGCCACGCGCCTGCTCGCCGACCGCAAGCCCCTGGAGTTCGTCACCGAGTCCATGCGCCCGCTGCATACCGGCGACTTCGGCGGCCTGCCGGTCAAGCTGATCTGGTTCTTCTTCGGCCTGTTGCTGAGCATGATGGTGCTCAGCGGCCTGCTGATCTGGAGCAAACGCACCGCCCTGGCCACCGCCAACGCACTCAAGCGCAGCCAGAAGCAGGCGCGGGTGGCCAAGGCACCGGTTTCGACGGAGGTCACGTCCAGCCCTTGAAACATTTTCTTTCATTTGCCTTGGCAGCTTTCTGATTCTCATTCGTCCTTACTGATGCAGCCTTCCAGGTTGAGCACAGACTCGACCGTATTTTTATATGCAGAAGACCGAGCGATGGCCCGACAATCGAGAAAGAAATCCAATTCCAAGCTGTGGTTTTTGGTCCACAGCTGGCTTGCCCTGCCGATCTGGTTCTTCGTCCTGATCGTCTGCTTCACCGGCATGCTCGCGGTGGTCAGCCAGGAGATCGTCTGGCTGGCCAACGCCGATGTGCGCGCCAGCAAGCCCGACGACGACAGCCAGCGCCTGAGCTACCAGCAGGTGCTCGACGCCATGCACAAGGCCGAACCGGACCTGGCGGTGCGCTTTTTCAGCCAGCCGGACGGTTCGCACTTCGCCCTGCAGGCCTCGGTGACCCGCGCCGACGGCACCAACGCACTGCTCTACGTCAACCCCTACTCCGGGGCTATCCAGGGCCAGCGCCCGGACTTCGACTTCGAAGCGTTCACCCGCGCCCTGCACGGCTGGTGGCTGGTGCCCTTCACCAACGGCTACAGCTGGGGCTGGTACCTGGTGTCGCTGCTCGGGTTGCCGATGCTCGCCTCGCTGGTCACGGGGCTGGTGGTGTACAAGAAGTTCTGGCGTGGTTTCTTCAAGCCCCTGCGCACCGGCCACGGCCCAAGGATCTTCTGGGGCGACGTGCACCGGTTGGCCGGCGTGTGGTCGATCTGGTTCATCGCGGTGATCGCCATCACTGGCACCTGGTTCCTGATCCAGGCGATCCTCGCCGACAACCACGTGACGATCTCCAGCGAGCCGATCACGCCGGTGATCGCCCGCCAGCAGGTGCCGCAGACGGTCGATGGCAGCCCGGCGCCACGCATCGACCTGGACGAGGCCACCCGCATCGCCACCGAGGCCATTCCCGGGCTGGACATCAGCTTCATCACCCTGCCCGCCACCGCCTACAGCCACTATGGCCTGGGCGGGCGCGGCTGGTACCCATTGATGTTCCAGACCGCCGAGGTCAACCCCTACACGCGCAACGTCGACAGCCAGTTCCTGCTCCGCGACCGCTCCACCCTGGAGTTCGTCACCGAATCCATGCGCCCGCTGCATACCGGTGACTTCGGTGGCCTGGCGATCAAGCTGATCTGGTTCTTCTTCGGCCTGGTCCTGACCCTGATGGTGTTCAGCGGCCTGCTGATCTGGACCAAACGCACCACCCAGGCCACCCTCGCCGCCCTCAAGCGCGGCGAGCGTCCGCGCTCACGCGCCACGGCCAGCCCAACCACCCTGGAGGCCCAACCTTGAGCCAGACCGACACCCTGCCGCCAAGCGGCCTGAAGCAGCTGTGGCTGAAATGGCGCTTCCATTTGAACATCCTGCTGATCCTCATTCCCCTGGGCTTCATGCCCAAGTACTTCGCCGACGCCAGCCTGTTCCGCGGCGACAGCGGCCTGGGTGCCAATATCGTCAAGGATCTCAAGGTCGGGCGCTGGACCCTGGACCTGGCCGAACTGCGTGACGAAGCCCCGCGCGCCGAGGGCCCGGCCGGCTACTTCAAGGCCTTCAACGCCGCCTGCACGAGCTGCGACGAAGGCGTCAAGGCCATCTACCTGCGGGTGGGCAAGCCGCGCAGCCTGCGCGCCGCCGGCACGATTTTCTTCGGCGCGCCGGCGCGCATGGGCACCGCGCTGCCGATCCCGCCGCGCACCCGCCCCGATGCCGACATCTGGATCACCATCGAAGGCTGGGACGGCAAGATGTACCAGGCCTCGGTGCCACTGGCCAAGGCATCCCCCGCCACCGCGGCCTGGCTCGAGAAACAAGGAGGCAACAAATGAAACAGCTGATGCGCAGGCTCGCCCTGCCCCTCTTGGCCCTGGCCGCCACCCCGGCGCTGGCGCACAACCCGATGTGCGAGTGCACCGAACACGGCGAACAGATCACCTGCAAGGGTGGCTTCTCCGACGGCAGCGGCGCCCCCGGCGTGACCCTGGACGTGATCGGCTACGACGAGCAGGTGCTGGTGGCGAGCAAGCTCGGCGACGACTCGACCCTGACCTTCAAGCGCCCCGACGGTGAGTTCTACGTGCTGTTCGATGCCGGCCCCGGCCATGTGGTGGAAGTCGACCACGCCGACATCGGTGCGCCATGAGCCGCGCCCAGGTGGTGCGCCCGGCCGGCGCCGGGCACGAGACCCTCTACGTGCTGTTGGCCGCGCTGCTGATCGTGGTGCTGGCCGCCAGCGTGGTGGCCGCGCGCGGCGAGCGCGAGGATGAACAGGCCATCGCCGCCCACCAGCTCGACGCCCGTCGCGACCTCAATGCCGCCGAACAGGGCATCCACACCGACCTGTGGGTGGCCGTCGAGGAGATCCGTGCCCTACGCGAGGACAACGGCACCGCCCCGGATGCCCAGGCCCTGGCCGACGAGGGACTGCCGCCGTTCGTCAGCGACGCCAGCAGTCAGAGCCGCGGCAGCCACCAGTGGTCGCTGCTGGCCAACGGCGCCTACCTGGGCCGCAGCCAGGACGCCCAGGTGGCCGGCAGTTTCCTGGTAATCCTGCCCGCCGCCAGCGATGCCCAGCCGGATGTCTGGTTGCGCCGCGACAGCACCGCCCTGCCCCCCGACGCGCTGGACAGCGACGCACTGATCGCCGCCGGCTGGCAGCAGATCGTCACCCACTACGACGCCGGGGTCACCCGTCAACACCGTCACTAAGGACCTGCCCATGCTCCGCTTCGCCCGCCTCACCCTGGCGCTGCTCCTGGCCTGCGCCCTGCCCGCCGTGGCCCTCGCCGACAATGGCAAGCCGCTGCGCATCGGCATCACCCTGCACCCCTACTACAGCTACGTGAGCAACATCGTCGGGGACAAGGCCGAGGTGGTGCCGCTGATCCCGGCCGGCTTCAACCCCCACGCCTACGAACCCCGCGCCGAGGACATCAAGCGCATCGGCAGCCTCGACGTGATCGTGCTCAACGGTGTCGGCCATGACGACTTTGCCGACCGCATGATCGCCGCCAGCGAAAAACCCGATATCAAGACCATCGAGTCCAATGCCAACGTGCCGCTGCTGGCGGCCACCGGCATCGCCGCCCGCGGCGCCGGCAAGGTGGTCAACCCGCATACCTTCCTGTCGATCAGCGCCACCATCGCCCAGGTCAACAACATCGCCCGCGAGCTGGGCAAGCTCGACCCGGACAACGCCAAGTTCTACACGCAGAACGCCCGGGCCTACGCCAAGCGTCTGCGTGCCCTGCGCGCCGAGGCCCTGGCCAAGGTCACCCAGGCGCCGGACGCGACCTTCCGCGTGGCCACCATCCACGCCGCCTACGACTACCTGGTGCGCGACTTCGGCCTCGAGGTCACCGCGGTGGTGGAACCGGCCCACGGCATCGAACCGAGCCCGGCACAGCTGAAGAAGACCATCGACCAGCTCAAGGCCCTGGATGTGAAGGTGATCTTCTCGGAGATGGACTTCCCGTCAGCGTACGTCGACACCATCCATCGCGAGTCCGGCGTGCGCATCTACCCGCTCACGCACATCTCCTACGGCGACTACACCCAGGAAAAGTACGAGTTGGAGATGAAGCGCAACCTCGACACGGTGGTCCAGGCCATCCAGGAGAACCGCACGTGACCGCCGCCGCCAACCTCACAACCGCCAGCGGGCCACGCATCGAGTTCGACGGCATCGACCTCACCCTGGGCCGCACGCGCATTCTCGAGAACGTGCGCTTCAGCGTCGCCCCCGGCAGCGTGCACGCCATCGTCGGCCCCAACGGCGGCGGCAAGAGTTCGCTGATCAAGACCCTGCTCGGGCAGATGCCGCACCAGGGCCAGCTGACCCTGCACTGGCCCGGTGAGCGTGAAGTGATCGGCTACGTGCCCCAGGCCCTGGAATTCGACCGCGGCCTGCCGATGACCGTGGACGACTTCATGGCCGCCATGTGCCAGCGCCGCCCGGCGTTCCTCGGCCTGTCACGGCGCGTACGCCCGGCGATCGACGCGGCGCTGGCGCGGGTGGGCATGCTCGACAAGCGCAAGCGGCGCATGGGCGCGCTGTCCGGCGGCGAGCGCCAGCGCGTGCTGCTGGCCCAGGGGCTGATCCCCGAGCCACAGCTGCTGGTGCTGGACGAGCCGATGTCGGCCCTCGACGAGGCTGGCATCCAGGTGTTCGAGCAACTGTTGCACGGCTGGCGCCAGGCCGGCACCACCGTGCTGTGGATCGAGCACGACCTGGAAGCGGTGCTGCGCCTGGCCGACCGGGTCACCGGGCTGAGCCGCCAGGTGCTGTTCGACGCCCCGCCGGCCCAGGCCCTGACCCCCGAGCGCCTGCTCGGGCTGTTCTCCGTCCACCCGCGCAGCGAGAGCCTTGCCTGATGAGTTTCGAATCGTTCCGCCAGCTGGTCCAGGACTGGGCCACCGCTGGTTATCTGCCGGAAGCCCTGGCCTACGGTTTCGTGGTCAACGCCCTGCTGGCGGGCCTGATGATCGGCCCGGTGCTGGGCGGGCTGGGCACCCTGGTGGTGGTCAAGCGCTTCGCCTTCTTCTCCGAGGCGGTCGGCCATGCCGCGCTGACCGGCGTGGCCATCGGCATCCTGCTCGGCGAGCCCTACACCGGCCCGTACGGCAGCCTGTTCGGCTACTGCCTGCTGTTCGGCATCCTGCTCAATTTCCTGCGCAACCGCACCGGATTGTCCCCGGACACGCTGATCGGCGTGTTCCTCTCGGTGTCGCTGGCCCTGGGCGCGAGTTTGCTGCTGATGCTGGCCGGCAAGATCAACGTGCACATCCTCGAGAACGTACTGTTTGGCTCGGTGCTCACCGTCAGCGCCCATGACCTGCTGGTGCTGGGCATCGTCGCCGTGCTGGTGCTGGCCTTGGCCCTGCCGCTGTACAACCGCATCATGCTGGCCAGTTTCAACCCGCAGCTGGCGGCGGTGCGCGGGGTGGCGGTGAAGACCCTCGACTACCTGTTCGTGGTGCTGGTGACCCTGGTTACCGTGGCCTCGGTGAAGGTGATCGGCGCGATCCTGGTCGGTGCCCTGCTGGTGATCCCGGCGGCGGCGGCGCGGCTGGTCAGCCAGTCGCTCAAGGGCTTCTTCTTCGTCTCGGTGATCATCGCCACCCTGAGCACCCTGCTCGGCATCCTGCTGCCGATCGTCTTTGACCTGCCAGTGCCCTCGGGCGCGGCGATCATCCTGGTCGCCGGGATCTGCTTCGCCCTCGCGGCCCTGGCCCGCGCCCTCGTCCCCCGCCTGCAAGGAAACCCGGCATGACCCTGAACAAACTGCCCCTGGTCCTGGTCCTGAGTGGCCTGCCACTGCTGGCCAGTGCCACCGAAGTGCTGACCACCCTGCCGGTGACCCACAGCTTGGCCAGCGTATTGCTCGACGGCACCTCGGTGCAGCTCAAGCGCGCCGCCCCGGCCAACCTGCCAGCCAGCCGCCAGCCCTCGTACTTCAGTGGCCGTGGCGGCGCCAGCCTGCAGAAGGTGGCGCTGAAAGCCGACGCAGTGATCGGCGTGCGCTCGATCTGGCGTGACGATCCGCTCTACCCCATGGCCCGACGCAGCAACATCCGCATCGTCGAGATCGACGCCGCGCGCCCGGTGGACGGTGCCCTGCCCGGCATCGCGGTCAAGGGCGACGAGGCCTTCACTGCCTATCCCTGGCTGAACCCGACCAACCTGGGGCGCATGGCCGATGTCGTCGCCAACGACCTGGAGCGCCTCTCGCCAACAGACAAGGCCAAGATCCAGGGCAACCTCGCCGGCCTCAAACGACAGATGCTGGAGCTGACCGCCAACAGCCAGACACGCCTGGCCGAGGTCGACAACCTGACCGTGGTCAGCCTGTCCGAGCGCCTGGGCTACCTGGCCAGTGGGTTGAACCTGGATATGGTCGAACAGCCGCTGCCAGCCGACGGCAAGTGGGACGAAGCCGCGCTCAAGGCACTGGGGGAAAACCTCAAGGCGCAGGATGTGGCCCTGGTGCTGCACCATCGCCAGCCAGACGCAAAGGTGGCCGAGGCGATCGCCGCTTCCGGGGCGAAGTTGCTGGTGGTGGACAGCGATCCGGACGACACCGTGGCGGGGCTCAAGGCCAGCGTCGAGCAGGTGGTCAAGGCGCTGGGCGACAGTTGAACGCCTCTGTAGGAGCGGCCTTGCGTCGCGAAAGGGCTGCGCAGCAGCCCCAGCAATGTTGATGGTGGCTTAGAACCTGGGGCCGCTGCGCGCCCCTTTCGCGACGCAAGGCCGCTCCCACAGGGGAACCGTTCCCTGCGCAACTGCGCAGCCCCTAAGGGCTGGGCTATCGCCTACAGGGACCGCCTCAACGCTTCATGCAGCGCTGATAACGCTCATCCACCCTGCCGGCAAACCACGCCGTGGTCAGCTTGCGGGTAATTTTCGGGCTCTTCAGCTCGATCCCCGGCAGCACCGCCCGTGGCAACGCCTTGCCCGCCTTCGCCTCAGCCAGGGCGAACACCCCGCGATACAACGCGGTGTCCTCCAGCGCCAGGCCATTTTCCTTCTCCAGTTGAGCCCTGATCTGTGGATTGCGCAGCCCAAGCTTCGCTCCCAGCTTGCGCGCCGCCTGCTCGGTGGTGCCAGGCAGGATCGCACCGGGGGCGATCAGGTCGCCGTCGAGCGCCAGCGACACCCCGCTCGCCCGGCTCAATGCCGCCTGGAACGCCGCGTTGCGGCTGGCGTACCAACCGGCATTGAAATCGGCGAAGCGGTACAGCTGACGCTCATAGTGGGTCGGATAGCCAAGCAGGTGGGCGATGCCGAAGTACATCCCGCCGCGACGGCTGAACACCTCCTGACGGATGCTGCCCGTGTGCTCGTAGGGATAGCCCTTGGCGTGCCGCTCGGCAAAATCCACGCTGACCTGCATCGGCCCACCGGTGCGCACCGGGTTCAGCCCGCCGAGCAGCGAGCGCCCCAGCGGCAGGCCGCCGATAACTTCGTCGTACAGGGCACTGAGCTGCTTCTCGCTGCGCACGGCGAGCAGCCGTTGCTGGTAGGTCTTGCCGTTGGCCGAGGGCGTGCTCAGGGCGCCATCAACCAACAGCCGGGGCACATGCAGGCGCGCCGCCCGTCGGTCGATCTCCTCGCGGGCGATGCGCCCCAGGTTCGGTACCTGTGGGTCGGCGTTGAAGGTGGACTCCTGCTCGGTCACCGCCAGCACCGCGCACAGGTTGCTCTTGCTCGGGCTGAGGCCCTGGGCCTGGAACGCCACCTGGATATCCTCGGCCCAGCCCTGGCGGTCCTTGACCTGGGCCGGCAGCAGGTGCAGGAGCTGGGCGCGAACCTTGGCCGGGTCGGCCTCGCCGGCCTCCTCACGTCGTCCGGCGCAGCCTTGCAGCAGGCCCAGGGCCAACAGCGCGGTGGTCAGCAGGCGGGCGTTCAGGGCTGTTCACCGACCAGGTAGGTCTTGCTGATCTGGCGGAACAGCGGGTGGCTGGAGCTGCCCAGCAACTCGAACAGCACCATCTCGCGGGTGACCACCTGCGCCCCGGCATCGCGCATGCGCGCCAGGCCCGCTGCCTTGCTGGCCGGGGAACGGCTGTCGCAGGCGTCCTCGACCACGAACACCTGCTTGCCCAAGGCGCGCAGGCCGAGCACGGTCTGCAGCACGCAGACGTGGGTCTCCATGCCGCAGACGATTACCTGTTCGCGGTCGAGCAGGCTGGGGGGCAGGCATTCGGCGGCGACGCAGGAGAAGTGCAGCTTCTCGACGATCTCGGCGGCTGGCGCCGCGGCTTTGAGGGCGGCCAGGGTGTGGCCCAGGCCCTTGGGGTATTGCTCGGAGATCACCGTGGGGAGTTTTAGTTCGGCGGTGGCCGCGAGCAGCCAGCGGGCGCGGGCCGCGGTGCCCTCGGGGTCGCTCATGGCGCCTATCAGTTTTTCCTGGATGTCGATGACCAGCAGCGTGGCCTTGCGGGGATCGATCAGCATTGGCGGACTCATGGCTTGGGAGGAAGGGGTAGCCTTACCCAGGCGGGGAGTGGCGTCAATCAGAGGCTGCTGGTTTTGAAGGCGGAACCAGTAACTGCTGACATCTGAATTTAGTGCGCCTGTAGTTTTAAAGTTTGTTTTTATAGTTGTATACGCATTCATTGGCGATGGTGACGCATCGTCACCTTTTCGCCTTTACGGCGACCTACTTTTGCTCTTTCTTGGGCAAAAGTAGGCAAAAACCGCTGGCTCCATTCATCCGGCCCCTGCGCTTCGCTCCGGGGTTCCCTCGCTCCCACACTATTCCCGCCCCAAGCTGAATCATCTGCGTGGGAGCGGGCTTGCCCCGCGAAACAATCGAGAGTTTAACTAAAAACCAACTAGCGACAGCTGCGCCAGTTCAGGCGCCGCCCGTAACTTCGCGACTTCAGGAGGCCGAACGCAGGACTTGCGGAGGGAGGTGACGGGCATGGAT